>JBAVMD010000840.1:0-17264 GCA_049689695.1 Chitinophagaceae bacterium
GCCTTATTCTTGCGCAGCCATGCATCCCATTTTTTCCGCAGGTCTTCAAGGTCTTGTTTAAAAGGAGCGATGATGGTGATATTCAAACCCCCGTATTTGAGGGGCTTCTGATTCTTCCTGTACATCACAAACTTCCGCTTGAAAGGCTTGTTCAAAGGTATGTTTAGCTGATCGGGCCTCAGCCTGCGACTTAGCCTGATGGCGTTGCGTTCGCCCAACGCCACTTCTCTTTCTTCATTCATCAGGGGATTATCAGAACCGGAAAGGATATTGGCCGTGGCGGCAAGCATGTCTTCAACCTCGCCGGCATTTTCTTTAAGCACCTCATGAAAAGCATTGTGCCAGATCTCCTTTATATCCGGTGGTCGTGGTACTTCGGGCTTTTTACTTTTAGCGTTGCCATTGCTTTGATGATATTCATGCACGCGCCATTCTACTTCATCTTCTATCATTTTCAAAAAGCCGGCGATATGGTCATCGTCTATGTGAGAAACGCACGCGAGGTCCAGCGTAATTCCTTTCTTCCTCATTTTACCCAGCTCCGGGGCGATGTGTTCATTATAAGCGGCAGACATGCCTCCATCTACCAATATGTTTGCTTTAGTATCGGAAATAAGCAGGGCATCGCCTTTGCCGGCCTGGAATATTTTAATTTTCATTTCGTAATGTCTTTTTTATCGCGCATAAGTTTAGCTTCTTCAAGGCATTTCTCCGGGTCTATAAGCCCGAAGCCGGTATCGTCTCTCCATTTATATTCTCCACCTGGCAAAGGCTTGCTGGTGCGTATCATGATGCCCTGTATCTGCGCTGCAGTGAGTTTTTTATCTAATCCCAGCATTCTTGCTGCAACGCCGCAAACATGCGGACTCGCCATGCTGGTGCCGGTCATGCTGATGTAAAGATCATCAGGCCCTGCAAATCCCTTTGCTGCCACAATATCAGTTCCCGGGGCGATGATCTCAGGCTTGAACCGCTTATCTCTTGTAGGTCCCTGGCTGCTGGAGATGTGAATTTTTTCCTGGCGCTTATCACAGTTTCCCACCGCAATCACATAGTTGGCGCAGGCAAGTGAGTTGATGGAAGAATTGTCAACGTTCGATTCTTCCGACAGGTAAGAGGGAAAGTTCCATCCTTCCCGGTTGCCCATGGGACCGATGCGCCTGGGGTCATCGCGCTCGATCCAGCCGTGAAATTCTCCATCCCTGATCTCTTCTCCAATCAGGCGCACCTGCCAGTTGCCCGCGCGGATAGGTGAGGTGATCTGGCCGTTCTTATAACCAGGTATGAGATAGATGGCAATATAGTTGGCGCCATTTGCAAAATGATACAACACATTGTAAACGCTCAGGTACGATCCATCAGGTAACAATTGCTGGTTCTGAATAAATTCGTTAGGCCTTACAGGTCCTATCCAATCGCCCCCGGGTGGCTTGATCTGTACAGATATTCTGTCTTGCGGCGCGTACCAGAACTCAAGCTCATTTTCAGAAAGATCAGCAACGCCATTGCCAACCACAGTCCAGAAAACATCCCTCGTCAAACCAGTTGAAGCGATCCTGCCGCTTGTATGAATTCTTCCCATCGTAAAACCATAATCGCCTTCCCTTAATGGCCTTTCCTGCCCGGCATTGCCTGAAGCAACGCATACGCATCGGCCGGCAACGCTCAGGCGCGAATTGATCCAGCGGCTTGTTGCATCGCTGCCATCGTGTGCATGGCCGTTAGTGCCTAAGCTGATGTTGATGGATACCGGCAGTTTCTTATCGTCTGCAATGGCAATAATATATTCAAGCGCCTTAACGATGCATGACGAGTCATAAAAAGATTTACGCGGGTCGTGATCGCCTTTCTGCAACGCGATGCTTACGCCTATGATATCGGCGTGGGGGCAAACACCATTCTTTCCGGCTGCAATGCTCGCCACATGTGTTGCGTGTGAGCCGAGCGTCATTACAGATTGCTTTTCAAGCTGGGTGGCCGGGATGCCTGTTTTCTTTGATGCTTCAAGGGCTTTGTTAAGCATATCTGCGGTGAATTCTGCTCCGTAATCAAACCCCTTTGGGGCATCATGCAGCGTGCTGCCCTGGTCCCAGATGCTTACGAACCGCGTTTTATTGTTTCGTATAAATTCAGGATGCGCAAAGTCAAAACCGCCTACATCGATAATGCCGATGAGCACCTTGCCTGCTTTATAAATTCCTTTCAGATTCAGGTCGGCAGATGGCGTTTCCGTTGCGTATTCTTTGATCACTACAGGGTCTGTAAGCTTAAGCGTGCGCGGAATCTCAACACCCAGCACGTTATCGTCTGCGGCAATTTCTGCCAGCTTGGTGAGCGCTACCTTGGCGCTGACAAGGTTGCCGTTCTGAATAAAAGAATCCAGATCCGGCACCTTCGCATCTGCAGCACATAGTTCGATAAATACATTTGAATAAACCTGGCTGGAAGCCTTTGACATGGGCTTTTTCTTCAGCGAAGCTTCCATTTTTTTCATTTCGGCAGGATTCTGCTGCACAAAAGGATCGCGTACTTCAAATGATTTCTTTAATTGAATATCATCTGACATGGTAAGATTGGAATTCTGGCCGCAGCGCGTTGCATTTACTTCCTGGTCGCAACTATTGTACATGCGCAGTTTTGGGTCTACCTTTTGGGTATACTGCCGGGATTTTTTGGTCATGGGAGTAATGGTTGAGGGTGTACTGGGTTCCGTTATACAATCTAACAAATAATATTATTCGCAGCGCCGGGTAAGGAGCAAATGAAGCCAAGGCGAAGAAATACCGTGTTAACCCCGATGCTTTGCACGGTTGCGGGCAACGAAAAAGAACTTGCGTATATTTAAGCATCGGCCAAAACATTTCTAATAAAAATCTCTTGTATGGGCAAATTAGCAGAAATCAAAACCAAACAAACTGCTGCCAGCGCAGAAGGTTTCATTGACGGTTTGCAGGATGAACAACAGCGCAAAGACAGCCATGTGGTACTTAAAATGATGAAGAAGGCAACCAAAGAAGAGCCCAAAATGTGGGGCAGCTCGATGATAGGTTTTGGGAAGGTGAGATATAAGAGCCCTGCTACCGGCAGAGAAGTAGACTGGTTCAAAATCGGGTTTGCCCCGCGTAAAGCAAATCTATCTCTGCACCTGATCATTGATATGGAACAACATGCTGAGCTGTTGAATAAATTGGGTAAGCACAAGACCGGCAAGGGTTGCCTGTACATTAATAAGCTTGCCGACGTTGATATAAAAATCCTGGAGAAACTGATTAATACGGCCGTGAGCAAATAGCCGCGAATCAATAAATAATTACAACATATAGCACGAGAATTTTGAACCGCCGTACGGCGGTTTTTTTGTTTGTGGAAGAGACTTCGCCTTTTTCCATTCCCAACCACTCCGACCTAAAAAATGCGAAGCCTCTGTGAATTGAATGTTATTGCAGATTTGATCAAAGTCTGCCTTTGAATATTCAAATGTTGAAAATTGACATCGCCTGCCTGCCCGAAACTTCCAAAATGCAATGCGCCAAAAAGGCAGATTCACAATGCGGTGGGGTAGCACTGCTTTTTTTATAGCCAGAATAAATAGAGAGTAAAAAGGCAAAAATTTCGAGCCGGTGAAATACTGGTCTCAAAACTGCTGTTTTGGTACGCTAAAAAATTTAGACTTTTCCTTCATGCAACATTGCAACTAAGCGCGATTCATTAGCTAAATAAAAAATCTATTTAAAAAACAGTTTAATATTTTATTTTAAGTAGATTAGAATACTTTGATTACATTAAATACATCGACTAAAATATTGGCCGTTTGTTTCAACTTCATGGAAATTTGATCTTACTTAAACAGGAATGCAGTGTATAAATAAATAAATACGTATGATATTGATTTTAAATATTTTGTACCTAATACAAGTTTATCATAATGAAGTACTCAGTTAGTTTACGATTATTTATAATATAAAAAACCCTTCAATGTTCATTTTTTCGCATCAATCCCCTCTTTCCAGCATTGAGGAATAAAACGTTATTGAACACGATATAAAACGTAGTGACAGTTTGGCGGGAGGAGCAGCAGGTGTTCGCTATTTGAACAAGCGGTTTTTACAAATCGGGATGGGTTCTCCGATCGGGATATATTATTCAAATTCACCAACTAACCGGAGGACCCATACGTATTTGAAAAACAGGTTGAAACAGTTGCAGGGGCGTTTCCTTTTCACACTGTTTTTTGTTAAATTGCGCAAGGTTCACTTTCATACCAACTACTCGATGAGAAAAGTTTTACTGCTGCTTTTACTGGCCGTTGCAGCGTGCTCGGCTTATACTCAGGATTTCTCTAACAAGGGAAAGGAATTCTGGATCGGATATGGCAACCACGTGAGAATGTACCAGGGCAACAGCCAGCAAATGGTTCTCTATATCACTTCAGATGTTAGCACCAATGGCATTGTAGAAATTCCCGGCCTTTCGTGGTCCACCTCTTTTAATGTTACGGCTAACCAGATCACAACCGTAAGCATTCCTCAGTCAGCAATTCTTAACGATGAAGGTTTTTTTAATGCCGGCATCCACGTAGTGGCACAGCGCCCGGTGGTGGTGTACGGACATATATATAATTCAGCCGTTTCAGGTGCCACCCTTTGCCTGCCGGTGACAACGCTGGGCCGCGAACACATATCTATTAATTATACCCAGGTTTCAAACGAAGGCGATTCCTATTCTTATTTCTTTGTAGTAGCAACAGAAGACAATACTACCGTCGAAATCATTCCATCAGCAGTTACCCTCAGAGGCTGGGGTATCAATAGCCTAAATACCATTACGCTTAACAAGGGCCAGGTTTACCAGGTGCTATCCAACAACGATCTTACCGGCTCAAAGATCAGGTCCGTCACCGGCGCAGGCGGAGGCTGTAAAAGCATAGCCGTGTTTTGTGGAAGCGGTAAGATATCCATCGGCTGTCCTTCACCAAGTTCATCGGATAATCTTTTTCAACAGGTATATCCAACTACTACCTGGGGCAAAAAATACATCACTACTTCCAGCGGGAATAATTCTAATGGCGACCATCGGAATTTTTACCGCATCATTAAAAGTACGCCCAGCGCTATCGTAAACCTGGACGGCAACTTTATACCAGCTGCCAGTTTCGTGAATGGGGTGTATTATTCATTCAATGGAACCGGCACACACGTTATTTCGAGCGATGAACCGATACAGGTTGCGCAGTATTTCACAACACAGGGTTGTTCGGGAAACCCGCTACCGGGCGACCCGGAAATGATCTACCTCAATCCGATAGAGCAGACCATCTCTAACGTGACGCTCTTTTCTTCTCCTTTTTTCCAGATAGATTATCATGCCCTCAACATCGTTATAAAAAATTCCGGCACCTCGCTCACCAGCATGAAACTGGACGGCGCAAGCATCGGCGGTCTTTTTTCACCCGTCACGCAGGACCCCACTTATTCATACGCTAAAGTGCAGGTAGCCCCCGGCACCCATACGCTCACGAGCGATTCCGGCTTTAACGCCATTGCGTATGGATTCGGGAATGCGGAATCGTATGGTTATTCTGCAGGTACCAATCTAAAAGACCTTTACCAGTTCATCAATATTCAGAATGATTACAGCACGGTGAATATTCCCGCAGGCTGTAAAAGCACGCCTTTCAAATTTGCGATGGTGCTGCCGTACCAGGCCACGAAGCTTAAATGGGTATTTGGCTCATCGCTGAATGGCCAGGGTATAAATGATACAACTATTACCACACCTGTGGCGGATTCAACCTGGTTTGTAAACGGCCGGAATCTTTACAGGTACAGGATGGAGAAGTACTATACTATAAATACCGTCGGTACTTTCCCCATCTCCGTAATTGCAACCAATCCTACCGCAACCGATGGTTGCAGCGGTGAACAGGAAATTCAATACGACCTCCAGATCTTTGAACGGCCAGCGGCTTCATTCCTGTACACGCATACGGGCTGTTTGTCGGACAGTGTTGCATTCACCGACAATACGAACGGACAGGGCAGGCCTGTTGTAAAATGGTCGTGGGATTTTGGGGACGCCAGTACTTCCGCCATTAAAAATCCGAAGCATAAATATGCCGCGGCAAACAGCTATACCGTGAAGTTTTCTTCCATAACGGATATTGGCTGCTTGTCAGACACCGTGCAGCAGGTGATACCTATCTCCAACCCGCCGGTCGCAGATTTCCTTACAAGCACCACACGATGCGAAAAAGATTCCGTGTTGTTCACTGATCAATCCAATACATTAAGCGCAACCATTGTGCAATGGACCTGGGATTTTGATGATGGCCTGGGCCCGGTTGTGCGAACCAACGGAAATCCTTTCAACCGTTATTTCCCGACCGCTAAAACATATAATGTAAAGCTCACCATCAGAACAAGCTCTGGTTGTGTAAGCAATGTGTTTATCAAGCCGGTTGTGGTAAACCCGAAACCAAAGAGTGATTTTGTTTTGCCTGCGGGAATATGTCTGCCGCAGGGAACAGCACAGTTCACTGATCAATCCTCCATTGCCGATGGAACACAGTCGCAATTCACTTACCTGTGGAATTTTGGCGATGGCAATACTTCAGTTGATAAAAATCCCGTGCACAATTATGGTGGAGTAGGACCTTACGGCGTGAAACTGGAAGTTACATCCAATAACGGTTGTAAGCACGATACCACTAAACAACTGACGACAATATTCGCGCAGCCTGATGCCAATTTCAATACGGCTGCTGAAGATTGCCTTACTGACTCAGCTACTTTCCAGGATGTGAGCGCTGCTGCCGGCAGCAATGTAACGCAATGGTTCTGGGATTTTGGCGATGCCACTACCTCCAATCTTCAGAATCCTAAAAAGAAATGGAATACCGCGGGCACATATACGGTAACATTATATATTAAGTCCGGAGCAGGTTGTATTTCAGATACTGCAACAAAGCAGGTTGTAGTGAATCCGTTGCCAACGGCGAGCTTCACTAACTCTACGCTGAGTTGTGTAAATACCGCGATCACATTTTCCGATGGCTCGGTCCCTAACGCAGGCAACATTGTTGAATGGACCTGGGATTTCAACGACGGCGGCGGACCTGTTGTAAGGAACAATGGCAATCCGTTTACGCACTCGTTTGCCAATGCAGGCCCTTACCATGTAACGCTGAAAGTAAAAACGAACAAAGGATGCGAAAGCACTGTGTTCTTCCGGGATATATTAATAAATCCTTCACCGGTGGTAGACTTCAGCCTGCCTTCTATCTGTTTGCCGAGCGGCACCGGGCAGTTCTTTGACCTGTCAACCATTGCCGATGGCAGCCAGGGCCAGTTCACTTATTTCTGGGAATTCGGCGATGCCGGAACATCCGCACAGAAAAATCCGACACATCAGTATACTACAGCGGGTCCTTTCTCTGTGAAGCTTACGGTTACATCAAAAGACAACTGTCCGGCAACCGTAACCAAACAACTCACTACTATCTATCCAAGACCAACGTCCGGGTTTAATGTAACAGCAGAAGTGTGCCTGGGCGCACCTACTTCTTTCACTGACCAGAGTAATGGAAATGGCAGTACGGTCACGCGTTGGAGATGGGACTTTGGCGATGGTGGAACAGACACCGTAAAAAATCCTGTACATACCTATACAACGGCAGGACCATTTACTGTAAAACTGTATATCTATACTGATAAAGGCTGTATATCCGATACTGCTACAAAAACAACTATTGTAAACCGTTTACCACAGGCCGATTTCTCTTTTGCTAACCCCACCTGTGCAACGAAGAGCATTAGCTTCACTGATATTTCATTGCCTAATTCCGGCAACGTTGTTAAGTGGAACTGGGCGTTTGGCGATGGCGGTGTTTCCACTACTAAAAATCCAGCGCATACTTATGCAGCCAGTGGTCCATACAATGTAACACTGGATGTAGAAACAGATAAAGGTTGTAAGAGCACCGTAACAACCAAAGCGATCAACATCAATTATCTTCCTGTTCCATACTTTGGTTTGCCGAATGTTTGCTCGAACGATCCATTTGCTGAGTTCACTGATTCCAGTACCATTGGAGATGGCAGCCAGGGCCAGTTCACTTACCTGTGGAACTTCAATGATCCGAACGCAAATGCGGGGAACCCGAATACATCAACATTGAAAAATGGCCGCCACCGTTATACAGTGCCCGGCGACTATTTAGTACGGCTTACCGTAACTTCTAAAGATGGTTGTGTTAAGGATACTTTCCGCACTGTTACCATCAACGGATCACAGCCTCAGGCCGGCTTTAGCGTAAACAGCAGCACAACGCTGTGCAGCAACCAGGATGTAACTATTACTGATGCTTCGTTCATCGACATAGGCAGATTGATAAGAGTAGAGATTTATTGGGATTATACAAATGATCCTACTCAGAAAACGATCGATAACAATCCTGTAATAGGCAGAACATATACGTTCAAGTATCCTGAGTTCGGTACGCCGCTCACTAAGACTCACCAGATCAGATACGTGGTTTATTCAGGAGAAACCTGTTTAAAAGAATTTACACAGAATATTACATTGAAAGCAAGCCCGGGCATCCAGTTCAATGCATTGGCGGGCGTGTGCGAAGAAATAAATGCGTTCCAGGTTACGCAGGCATCCGAAACATTCGGGCTTAGCGGAACAGGCACATTCACCGGCACAGGCATCAGCTCAGGCGGCCTGTTCGATCCGGGAAGTGCAAGACCCGGTTTGCATACCATCAGGTATACCTTCAATGCAAGCAACGGTTGTACTGCATTCAGGGAGCAAACTATCCGCGTGTATCCTACGCCGGTAGTAGATGCGGGTCCAGACAGGGTAGTACTGGAAGGCGGGTTTGTAACGCTTGCTACCAAAATCACGGGTAATAATCTCAGTTACCTGTGGTCGCCCATCATTGGACTTGATAATCCCACCGTTGCCAAGCCAAAAGTTTCTCCGCCGGATGACCAGGAGTATACCGTATTGGTTACATCGGGAGATGGATGTATTGCTTCCGATAAAGTGATCGTGAAGTTGCTGAAGCAGATCAAGGTGCCGAATGCGTTTACGCCAAACAACGATGGAATCAATGATAAATGGGAAATATTGTATCTCGAATCTTATCCTGGTTGTGAAGTAGATGTGTTTAACAGGTACGGTCAACCCGTATATAAATCCGTTGGCTACACCCTGCCATGGGATGGCTCGTATAAAGGAAAGACTTTACCGGTGGGAACTTATTACTGGATCATCAATCCGAAGAATGGCCGCAAGCCTCTGACCGGATCCGTAACTATTATAAGATAATAAAAGAAAGATCATGAAGCGTTTAATTATTGGTTTGTGTTTAGCTGGAATTCTTCCTTGTGTGCAGGCGCAGCAAAAGCCGCATTACACGCAGTACATACTGAATAATTATATTATCAACCCTGCGCTGACCGGTATTGAAAATTATACCGACATCAAGCTGAGCCACCGTCATCAGTGGGTGGGCATACAGGATGCGCCGGTGACCACTTACTTTACCATTCATAAGGCGATAGGCAAGCAGGATGACCGTACGTCTGCTACAGGCTTCCGCATGCCCGGAGAAAATCCGCGCGGTAAAAGCTATTGGCAGGATTATACAGCTGCCGCACCGCATCACGGCGTGGGCATGCAGATCATCAACGACAGAACCGGTCCCCTGAACAGGTTCTCTGCCTATGCTACGTATGCCTATCACTTAGGCATCAGTGCACGCACCAGCATTGCCGCGGGTTTCGGTGCAGGCGTGAGTAATCTTAGCCTGGCCGCTAATAAGCTTGATTTTGTTTATACAACCGTTGATCCTGCTGTATACACAAGCAATGAGATCAATAATCTTCGTCCGGATTTTAATGCGGGCGTGTGGGTATATTCTGCTGATTATTTTTTAGGTCTTGCCGCGCAGCAGATCATCCCGTCCAAGATCGATTTCTCCAATAACACGCTCACAAAGCAGGAGGGAAAAATGGTGCCGCATTTATTTTTCACTGCGGGCTATCGTTTTTTGATCAATGATGATTTTAACTTCGTTCCCTCAACACTGGTAAAGTATGTAAGCAGCACGCTGAATGCGGATGTGAATATGAAGCTGCAGTACCAGGACCTTGCATGGGTTGGCGCCAGTTATCGTATACAGGAAGGGTTTGCAGGAATGATAGGATTGAATGTTTCCAACACTTTCAATATCGGCTATGCGTACGATTATACTACAAGCAAGCTGAATGCATTTACCAAAGGAACGCATGAAGTGATGGTAGGGTTCATACTTGGAAATAAATATGGAGACTGGTGCCCGAGGAATGTTTGGTAGCCCTTCGGCTTCGCTCAGGATAAACCACATAAACATGTGAGTTACAAAACATTTAACAGCTTTTGTGCTTTAAAGAATTCATGGGCGTATATTTTTGTGCGAACAAATTTTAACCCCAATGAGATTTTTATACGTTGCAGTATCGGCATTTTTTCTGTTGGCTGCGTGCAAAAAAACAAAAGATAAACCAGCCGAAACGCCGCTTCCGCCGGCCGCTGCCGATCTTTCAAGAACATTTTTTTATCCCGCTTCTAATTCAACTTTAACTGCAAGTTATACGCTGGTGAAGGATTCGATCGTAGCCTTAGCTAAGATCAATGAGAATAAGCAACTCATCATTTCTTTTGACGTGCCTTATACAAAAGGCAACGATTATATTCTATTTACTATAGAGAAGGATAATATCAAACCTGGCTACAAAGGCGATTATAACATCATTCATTCTGAGTTGAGCGGGCTTCGCGGAGATGTGCAGGTGAACTATCGTTATAAGAGAGAATTGTATTCATACGTTGAATTCCTTCCCGGTAATGCTGATGGCAGCTTTGCGATTACCGCTTATGATGAAACGAAGAAATTGGTTGCAGGAACTTATGTTTTTCACATCAACAGTTTTCATGATCCTAAAGTAGGCTCAAATTGGGTGGAGACAAAGATAGATGTGCAGGGGAAGTTTGAAAATCTTCAGATTAAATAACCAGGTCAGTATAGCCCAAAAAAAGCTCCGTAGTTGCGGGGCTTTTTTTATGGTTACCTAGTCATCGATATAGTTTGCATAGTCATCCTTCCGCCGATTTCAATTCTGTCGTTGTAATTCCTTACCAGGATCTCTCCGCCTCTTTCAGAAGCCTGGCAGGCAACAAGTGCATGCTTATTCAGCCGTTCTTTCCAGAAACCCGCCAGCACAGAATGAACAGAACCGGTAACAGGATCTTCGTCAATGCCGATCCATGGACAAAAGGAGCGGAGTAAATAATCATACTCTTTTTCGTCCGACTCAGAAGTCAACACTACTTCCTTGATCATATCATTGCTTCTGACCATTGCGGTATAATCAGGTTGAACCTTTCGCAATGTTTCTGCATCGAGCTCAATAAATAAAGCTTCGAGCTCACTGCAATAACCCGCCGATTTGTAATTATTCAGGCCAAGGCTTTTCAACAGATCATCATTCATTATAAAAGGCTGCAGTTGATAAACGGGATAACTCATCATGATCGCATCGCCTTCGGCAATTGCTTTTATGGCGATGTTATTAATTGTATGAAAAACCGGCGTTTCAACTCCATGCGCAATGCCTGCAGTTTTTGCCGCGGCCAGTGTAGCATGACCGCAGGCAGGTATTTCTGTTGTTGGTGTAAAATATTTTATATCGTATTCTTCGGGCATATCTCTTCTGGCAATAAAAGCTGTAACGGGAAGGTCAAGTTCCGTGGCAGTCGATTGCATCACACCGGCTTGCACATTCTTATCAACACAACAAACCGCTGTAGGATTTCCCCGGAATCGCTCTGAGGTAAAGGTGTCTATGATGTAGGTTGGGAATTGCATGTTTAAAGTTAATTACCAAATGGCCTTATAACAAAAAACCCGCTCAGGGGAGCGGGCTTTTTAATTAGTTGCGATATATCTTAAATATGAACAATCTTTTTAACGGGAGCTACAGTAGTAGCAGGTGTGAGTTTGCTTTTCTTCTGCAAATGATTTTTAAGTTCCTGCTCTTTATTTAACTGTTCCTGCTGGCACTTGATCTGGTCGTCAAGTATTTTCTTCTGCAGGTTTTGATAATGCTGCTGCATTTGTGCCCTTTGCTTATTAGTAGTAAGCTCGCGGAAATAAGCATCCTGGCGAACCTGGGCCTCTTGTTGCAATTGTTCCAGTCTTGTTTCTGCGTTTACTTTTTCCCAGTCAACCTGCTTCAGTGATTTTTTGATTTCCTGCTGCAGTTTGCGGATGTCTATTTTATCACCGGCATCTTTCAATTGTTTTTCAAGATGGGCCCAGTCTACTTCTTCTAATGCTTTCAAGGCCTTCTTCAATGATTCAGTAGCATCTTTTTCCTGTGGCGATACAATTACAACACCCGGTTTGGTAGAATCCTGCATGTAGTAGGAGAAGCTGGTGCTGGGTACGAAAGGAGTTGTGCTCACAGTTGTAATCAGCGGCTGATCAGCCACCATTTGTTCTGTGATAGAGAAATCGCGCATTTCCCCAGCGGCAACCTGTATGATCTGCGGAGTGTATTCAGCTGCCTCGTAAGCAACCTGTGTTGCGAAATCTGTCAACGCTATTTCTTCTGTTGCGGCAATTTCTTCTTCAGTCAACTGGTAGGGCGCGCTGATTGGTTTCTTATTTTGAGGTACCTTATTTTTTATTGAGGGAGCAAGCGGGGTGCTCACAAATACAGGTTCATTATTTTCCTTTATCACTTTCATCCTTTCATCAGAACCTGGTTCTAATATGTTCTTCACAATTACATTGCCTGGGTTAGACCAGGCTACAAATGCCAGCAGCAATCCTGCAAACAGATGAGGTACAATGCGGTTATTGTAATGCGCGGATACAGGTTGATCTAAAATGCGTTTCACCCTGTCAAGCAGCATGCGGTTATTTTTTCCCGTTGCAGCCATTGCAAGCGATACTTTCATAATGCGGCGCTTTTCAATAGCAAGCAGGGCAGAGGCATAAGCATGCGGGTTGTATTCAAATTGCAGCACCAGGTCGTCACAGCTGTTCTCTCTTTCTTTTTTAATAGTGCTTATAAACAGACGTGAAAAAGGATTGAAGAATAAAATGATATCGATGCTTGTAACAAGCAGGTTCACGAGATAATCGTTGCGCCGGATGTGCGCCAGTTCGTGCAGCAGGATCGCTTCTACCTGTTGTGTGTTCAGACCATTCACAGAAGCAATGGGCATGAGTATGATCGGTTTCCAGAAGCCGATGGTCATAGGCGTATCTACGATCTCCGAAAGCCAGACTTTAATATCTTTTTTAATTCCCATGCGCGCAGCAATTTGCTGAACATACATGCGCAGTTGCGGTTGAAGCTTATGTACAGCATTTGTGCTTACATATTTTGTATAACGGTATTGTGCAGTAAAGCGGAAGAAGAGCAATACGATCACTACCAGGTAAACACTGGACAGATAGGGCAGCAACGTCTCCAGGTTCTGAAGGCTGATGCCTACTGCGGCAGAAAGCGCTTCTGACTGCGGTTCTGCAGCTATCAGCGCAGGGGCCTCGCTGTAATCGAAATATTTTATAACGAGTGTAAATGCAAACCAGAGAGAGCCCATCCCCAGCAACAGGATGGAAAGGGAATGTTTCAGCTGTGCAGTTAGTTGTTTCAGGGAAGCTGTCAGTACCAGGTAAACCAGCCACAAAATGGCCATTTGCCAGATGCTATTCAGCAAAGCCCAACCTAAAGCTTTCAGGAAAGCCGATTGGCTAAGCAGCGCCATACGCTATTGTTTTTTAAGATTATTCAGCAGTTGTTGAATTTCTTCCAGTTCCTGGGCAGAGGCTTTGTGGTTTCCCAAAGCTTGCAGCACCAACTGAGTAGGGGATCCGCCAAACAATGAATCGATCATTTTATTGAGCAGATGCTTTTGCGTTTTATCCCGGCTTACAGATGGTTCGTAAATATGTGTTTTAAAAGTAGCGTCTCTTTTCACCAGTCCTTTCTCGAACATGATCTGCATTAACTTCAACGTGGTGGTGTAGCCTACTTCTTTTGACTTTGCCAGTTCTTCATGTACGTCGCGAACGCTGGCAGTGCCTTTCTCCCATAAAACCCGTAGTATTTCGAGCTCACTTTCTGTAGGTTTAATGTATTTGACAGTGCTCATACAGAATTAATTTGCGACAAATTACGATAATTTTCGTAATAACAAGTTAAACGACGTTAATTTTGGTTAACAAGATTTCCACGGGTCATTGGGTCATTGGGTCATTGGGTCATTGGGTCATTGGGTCATTAAATAATTCCGATTGCAAAAAACTCATTTCGGCGGAATAAATTGATACCGCTTATCACTATCACATAAATGTGTTGGGATGTTTGAAAGATAGGGATCCAATAGACCAGTAAACCAATAAACCAATAAACTAATAAACCAATAAACTACCCCTGCCTCCTCATTTGCCTCACCGTTTTACTGCTGCCGTCGTGGCTCCAGCCGGGCGGCTGTATAAAGTAATTGATACCATTCCTTAGAGAACCTGAGCGGGATGCTTTCGAAAACAATTGCCCCCAGGTTTTCAGGGCTACTGTGAAGGGATTGAATGAACCAATGTTATTGGTAAGACCATAGACCGGTCTTTCCTGCTCAGGCTGAAATGAACCGAAGATGCGGTCCCAGATAATAAGTATGCCCCCATGGTTTTTATCGAGGTATTTCAGATCGCTTCCGTGATGCACGCGGTGATGCGAGGGCGTATTGAAAAAGAACTCGAACCAGGCCGGCATTTTTTGAATTTTCTCAGTATGGATCCAGAACTGGTAAATGAGGCTGATCTGTTGCATGAACAAAACCCATATAGGGTGAAAGCCCAAAAAAGGAAGCCATGCCCAGAAGAGAAAGGAACCCGTGGCGTTGCCCGTCCATGTCTGACGCAAGGCCGCCGCAAGGTTATAATGCTGCGAGGAATGATGCACTACGTGCGAAGCCCAGAACCAGTTTACATTATGGCTGATGCGGTGGAACCAGTAATAAGAAAGATCATCGGCAAAGAACAGCAGTACCCAGAACCACCAGGCCGAAGCGTCTAATGTGAATATCCTGAATTTATAAATGAGCATGAACAGGCCAAGTATCATGGCCTTGGTAAAAAAGCCGGTGATCACGTTGCCGATACCCAGGGCCAGGCTGGTCCAGGTATCGTTTTTTCCATACTCATGCTTCTGCTCCCGATGCGCCAGCCATGCTTCGATGGAGAGCAGCAGCACGAAGAAGGGAATGGCATAGTATAAAATGGCCGGGGTCATGGCGGCAAGTTACAAATTTTAATGTTTGGGATGGAGAAGTTGGAGGTGAATGGCTGATTTAGAAAGCTAGGGGGAACGCGGATTGTCAGGATTTTTTAGGGTTTTTTAGGATGGTTTGTTGCTGTTGCTTTGCCGCTTAGAATTTCAAGACGTGATCCTAAAAAATCCTAAAAGATCCTGACAATCCGCGTTCCGTTTTTTCTAAAAAGAAAGCCCCCGTGTAGAAACACAGGGACTTCGGTATTTGGAATTGATTAGTGACTATTTTAAGCGCATTAATTGCGCGAGCTAACTGTAAAGCTAAGGTTCGGATGTTCTTCCAAATGTAAGCTCATCTGAACATTCTTTTCTATCTCTTTGCCATTAATTAACAATTTACCATCTTTTAATTCGATGGCAGTTGTCTGGCCTTCTGCTAACAAATGAGCATCTTTCAATTTTACCAGCAGTTCATCGGCATTTACATTCGTCTCTTGTTTTGCATTCGATACAAAGCCGGTTTCGTGCGTTGGAGAAAGTTTTACTACATCTCCATCGCTGTGCACACGGGCAAGCGTAGGCGCAATTACAAGAGATACGATAGACATTAATTTAATAAGAATGTTCATTGATGGACCAGATGTATCCTTGAAAGGATCACCCACAGTATCACCGGTAACAGAAGCCTTGTGCGGTTCAGATTTTTTATAATAGATCTCGCCATTGATCTCAACACCTTTCTCGAAAGATTTCTTGGCATTGTCCCAGGCGCCGCCGGCATTGTTCTGGAATATTCCCATCAATACACCGCTTACTGTTGCACCAGCCAGGAACCCGCCTAAGGCCTCGGGACCTAACAGGAACCCAATAATAATAGGAGAGATAATGGTAATAGCGCCGGGCAACATCATTTTCTTAATGGATGCCTCGGTAGAGATTGCTACGCATTTTTCGTATTCCGGTTTGGCAGTGCCTTCCATAATTCCCGGGATGGTACGGAACTGCCTGCGCACTTCTTCTACCATTGCCATCGCAGCCTGACCAACAGCCTGAATAGCCAATGAAGAAAATATAAAAGGTATCATGCCACCCACGAACAGGCAGGCCAACACTTTTGCTTTGTAAATATCGATGCCTGGCATTGCATAACCATTGTGCTCCACCACGCCCACATAAGCGGCAAACAATGCAAGTGCGGTAAGCGCGGCAGAAGCGATGGCAAAACCTTTACCCGTAGCGGCTGTAGTATTACCTACCGCGTCAAGCACATCGGTTTTTTCGCGAACTTCTTTAGGCAGCTCACTCATTTCTGCAATACCCCCTGCATTGTCTGCGATAGGGCCAAATGCATCGATCGCCAGCTGCATGGCAGTAGTAGCCATCATACCCGCGGCCGCAATGGCAACGCCATAAAGGCCTGCACATTCGAAAGAGCCCCAGATACCGGCAGCCAGCACCAGGATGGGTAATAAAGTAGATTCCATTCCCACCGCCAATCCACCAATAACGTTGGTAGCATGGCCCGTTGCAGATTGCCTGACTATGGTCATAACCGGGCGTTTGCCCATGGCAGTATAGTATTCAGTAATGATGCTCATTAAAGTTCCCACTACCAGCCCTACCGCAATAGCGCCCAGCACACCCCATTTGGTGAACTCGAGCCCGCGAAGCGTCATGGTTTCAGGAAGAATAAAATATACAAGTCCTATAGAAGCCAGGGCAGTGAGAATTATAGAACCCCAGTTGCCCATGTTCAGTGCTTTCTGTACAACGTCTGTATTGATACCTGCCGAATCGCTGATGCGAACGAACAGGGTGCCTACTATAGAGAAGAGAATTCCTACGCCTGCGATAAGCATTGGCAACAGAATCGGGGCGAGGCCGCCAAATTCATCGATCGACCTGGTTTCCTGTCCAAGCACCATCGTTGCC
>JBAVMD010000841.1:0-2210 GCA_049689695.1 Chitinophagaceae bacterium
AGGCCGAATGGGAAGTAATGGGGATTACCAGTTTCAATGGAAAATTGAAAATGGAGCTCTTGTTCCATCGCTCCTTTATGTAGGCTTCAACGGATTGGTTCTGCGACAATACAGGCGGCTCATTTTCGCCGTCCATCGAGATCACCCAATCCATCTGGTATTTTGCAGATAGTTGTTCATACCGTTTTATGCTCTGTAAAATGGTAAAGCCTGAATTGGCGGCATTGAACACCCGCACTTTTTTAAGCGGCATTTCTTTCTGAAGCATTTCTTCTAACAAACCGGCAATGGTCTGCTGCTGTGTGTACTCCGCAACGCCGGTAATATCCAGCCATTCGCCGTCTTTATTAGAGGCCATTCCTTCCATGGCCGATCCCCCGAACAGGAAAACCCAGTAATCGTCCGCGGCTTTTTTGGGCATGAACACTTCTCCCGGTTTCGTCCGCATGCCTTCTTCATTGTATTGAAAATGCCTGTAATAGCTCAGGTAAAACGGCCGGTTGCGGAATACCAGCGCGCTGTCGTTCATCTGTATCGTGTTGCCCTGAACATAAAGAGAAGTATGATAACCATTGTACTTTACGGCGAACACGATGCGGAAAATGATCTCCAGCAGCATCAATACCAGGATGATAGTAATGATGCTGAATTTAATGAGTTTCCTTCTTGGCCATTGCTTAATCACGAATTACAAAATTAGGATAAGGAGGAAGAAGAAGCACGGATTGGAAGAAGGATTATCGGATTGCACGGATTATGCGTTCCCCCCGCGACTCACTTGTCATTTCGAACCCCGCAGTCGTGACTCACTATGTCAACAAGCGGGGTGAGAAATCTGCATGAGTCGCTATTGCTCTCGATTTCTCACCCCGTTGCTGGCTCTGTTAGTCACTGCTACGGGGTTCGAAAGGATTGCTATGACCGTTCCAAGTATTTCCTAAGATACTTTTTTATAGTTATCCACATACTTCCTTTCGTTATTAATCACCGCAACGCCTCTCAATATTATCTTGTTCTTGATTGCATTTATTATCGACAGATCATGCTTGCCTTCTTTTAGCTTTCGTTCATAGTATTGCTTAAATTCAGGATGATGATTTACGATAGACCTCGCCCCCATATGTAATAGCTTTTTTAGAGTTTTATTGGCCATCTTATGCACTTTGTTCCTGCCCCTGATACTTGATCCGCTTTGGTTTTCGAAGGGTACCACTCCTGCGTAGCTAGCCAGTTGCTTGCCGCTGATTTTGGATGCAAAATTTGCTGTGCAACAAATCATATAAATAGCTGTGACATGCCCGATTCCAGGTACGCTTATCAGCAACTGATAATTCTTGTTGATGGCTGTATGATCGTCAACGATCTGCTTTATTTGCTGCTCAATAAGGTCGAGCGATTTTTTCATTCCATCCAAAGCTGCTTTATGAGCTTTTTCCATGGTATTCTGCAGTGCTTTACTGTTAGATAGCTTTAACTCTTTCAGATACACTTTGGTGCTATTGATCTGGGTTATGAGCCGTGATCTTGCAGTCATCAGGTCCTTGAGCTGAAGTATCGCCGGATCCAATACCGGCGTGGCTTTCAGTTCATCAGCATGCCTGTAACAATAATTGCATAAGCGCTGACTGTCTGTTACATCATTTTTACCCCTGGTAATACCCAGACTCCATTTAATACCCGCAGCATTGCCAATGTGAAGGGAAAACCCTTTTGCAGTACAAAATTCCCAGATCAACCGGTGATACACACCGGTGTTTTCTATTACCACCAACGTCGTATCATTGAAGGGTACACCGTGATACTTCAGCCACTGGCCGACCAATTTAAAACCCTCACGGTCGTTGTTGAACTTGTCGCTAAGCATCGCTTGCTTTACCCCATCGATAACCACCATCATGGAAAGATCAATCCAGGATTTAGATACATCAACACCAATAAAAAACTTCTTTTTTGTTTGCATAACTTTGCCTTTAGGTTTTAAATCGGCTAACCATTTTGCCCCATCGTCCCAGTCCTTAATAATGGGCCTTAAAACCCTAATTGCTATGTGGACACTAAGGGAAAAAGCAGCAGGGGATTTTATCATCCCATAGGCCTAAAAACCTTGACAAAGAAAAATGAGCCCCTGCTGTTGGTTAGTCGTTTTCCACATAAAAATGTGAATTCCAAAGAAAAAAGTAGCAAAAAAGAAATAGTAATAATAGTAGTAG
>JBAVMD010000842.1:0-2119 GCA_049689695.1 Chitinophagaceae bacterium
TATTTGCAGCACTTTTCCCATCGGGTCAGCTTTTCCAAAATAGCGTTTGGCTGCGCTCTCGGTAAGTATGATCGATTTGGGATCTTTGAAAGCTGTTTTTGCATTGCCTTTTACAAAGGGAAAAGTAAATACATCGAAGAAGCTGCTATCTACCCGCCACAGTTTTTCTTCGGTGATCTTTTTATCGCCGTATTTCACCAGCCAGTTGCCGCCCCAGTTTGGAAATACCCGGGCAACGTGTTCGATCTCCGGTATCTCTCTCTGCATAGCCGGCGCCAGAGCTGCCGGCGTAGTGGCATCGGGAATGCGGGTGCCATCATCGTTCACAAAATCTTTCACTACGCGAACAACCCTGTCAGCATCTTTGTGAAACTTATCGTAGCTGGTCTCATCTTTCACAAACAAAAAGATCAGCAGGCTGCAGGCCATGCCAATAGCAAGACCGAAAATATTGATGAATGAAAATCCTTTGTTCTTTAAAATGCTGCGAAGGGCGACCTTGAAGAAGTTTTTGATCATAACAGCTTGTTAGTTGGAAGTTGGATGTTCATACAGGCCCGCGAGAACCTCGAACTTCGATCCCAATAGCTATCGGGAGAACCTCCAACTTCTCAGTTCCAACCTGAATAATGCCAATATCATGACGATTTGGTTTTCAGGATGTTGGGTTATGAATAATCTACGAAGGTGTTCGTTAACGGACGCGCGGTGTACGGTTTTGATACAGGTTTCATTTTAGCTTATCTTCAAGAATCGCCATTAACCAATAAAACAACTGCCTATGCCACTCACACAGTTCGACCCGCCCGGGTTTGTGAATGATCTGTCCGATGAATTGAAACAGCTATGGAGCGAACAGGTAAATGAATGGGTAGAAAGTCAGCGCCTCACGCTTCGCCCGATCGTATACCAGAAAGTTTTCTTTAATGAATTACAGCATCCCGAAGCTGAGAACGGTCCTACCGCGGAAGTGATCTGGGAAGGCTTTCCACGTAAATGGAAACTTGATTTTCCTACGGATGAGCAGAAGCGCTGGCAGGCATCGGAAAAAGTGTATACGCAGGGAGGCATTAAATTCCGTTACCAGGATGAATACCTGGAATGGCGCACATTCAAGAAAGGCAACAAGATCGACAAGATCGTGTTTACCTGTGAAGCTCCGGAATACTGGAGGTTCATTGCAGATAATAACCAAGAACTCTTATTGCAACTTTACCAGCAATACGCTGATCCCGGGGTGAAGATTGAAGACCTGATGATAGAAGAGAATGGGCAGGTAGTTTATAACCCTTCGAATAAATGGAATACCACGCACGGCATTGTTCATCTTACGCATGGGGCCAACAGCCTCGGCGCTGAGATCAACCTGGCTTCACGCGCAGCCGTCCTTCGCAAAAAAGGAAATATAGATCCTGTAGTTGATACCGGCGATCTCATTTGCTGTTCCGGTTTTGGAGTGGATACACGATTCAGCGATCCAACCATCGGCGCATTCGTGAACTCGTTCGTGCAACAGGGACTTTCTGTTACGCTGAGGAACCCAATTGCATTGTACATTCATAAACTCAATTCCGGCGCCATCGAGCTTCCGGGAAATCTTAAAGTGAAAGATTGCTGGAAAGTGATCAGGGGCGATGCAGCAAACGGAATGATATTGCGGGCAGAGTTTCGCCTGCCTGAAAATTCCGGTTACAATATGGAGGATATAAAAGTTGGCGGCAAGTCTTTACAATATGGCGCCCAGCTGGCAGAGCTGGTGGAGATGGTGATCTATGGCAAGGCATTCAAGATGAATGATACACCGCCGCCTTCGCAGCCTTGTGGTAATTTTTGTGAATCCGCTAACTTTGAGGCGCACACGAAAACATTCTCGCTTGACACTAAAGATAATCTTGAGAAATTTCAAAAGATCGATCTTGGCCTCCGAATGATTAACCCTGAAGCATATTCTGAAGATGAGGAATGAGCCTGTTTTAGAAGCAGATGACATCCAGGGCAATGTTCTTTCAGGTTTCCGGCTTCCATTTCAGAAAATGATGGCTTTTGCCCTGGGAGATGATAGCCGAACGGGAGAGTTCCTGGATTATCTTATTCCACAGATAACTATGAGCCCTGATGT
>JBAVMD010000843.1:0-3643 GCA_049689695.1 Chitinophagaceae bacterium
GCTGTATGACTACGACAAAAAAAAATTTCTTGGTGGCCTGGGCACAACCATCGAAGCAATTGTGTTTGAATTAGCGCGAGACTGCTCGGTGAAACTTGTAAGGTTCAATGATGGTGGATGGGATTAAATAAAGACCATCCTATCCATCCCTTTTACTGTTTTCCAAATCCCACTCCTGAACATTCCGTACAGATAACCATCGCCTCCGTTTTCCAGTAGGTCTCGGGATTTTTGACCATCCATCCTCCACCAACCGATGTATAGCCGGAGTTACCACCAACGGCGGTATATAAAGTTTTAGGCACTGTTCCCCTGCCGAAGCAACTACCGCATACACCTTGTGAAGACCCAATTTTTTTCAGGCCTTTAAATTTTTCAACAGACATATTTGTGATGGCAGTGTTCAGGTAGCCAGTTGTATTTGTTATTTGTTTCCAACTCTGCACAAATACCTGGTATGATTTTGTGTAACAGTCAAATGGCCCGGCTATCAAAATTTTAACCGGGTGATAACCTTCTCCATCCTGGTACAAATCACCGGATTGATAACTATACTTTGCTCCTTCTTTTGCACAATCCTCTGCCCTTTTCTTGAAGGCGGCTTTATTGGCGGCAATATCTGCTTCGCGTTTGGTGGCCAATACCATAACGGAATCGTGACGGTGTTTCATCAACGCCAGAATGGGCGCCGATTGATTTTTCATAGAAGGAAGACAATAGGTGGCTGTCTCCGATTCCTTTAGCCCTTTTGTAAACCAACTTACGTAAGTAGCGTTGCCATTCATTGTCAGGTAATTTTCCCCACTATACATATACCGGAGGTTGGCAGGATCTCTTTTTCCTTCCCAGTCATTCACATACACCCAGCCATCAGCAAATTCTTTTTTAAACTGGCCGGGATAAAAATATCCTTCCAGCAGAAGGATGGGATTTCCTTTTGCGTTATAGCGAATCATTTTTGCGCAGGACGGTTTCAATTGATAATCTTTAAACTCCCCGGTGATCACATCAGTATAATTGCGCCTATACTGCACAGACATGGCAGTTCCTTCTTTATTAACAGCCGACACATTATCTGTTACCTTCATGCCCGAAAACAATTTCCCCTCTCTAAAAATTCCGGTGCGGTAAGTATGACCTGGTTCTTCTACATTAAACCAAAAGCCCGGCCCCGTTAATTTTCCGCTTTCCATTTTACCAAGGAACAATGTATTTGCATAGAACGAATACACCCATCCCTGCCCGGCATCTTTGAATTCGAGTGGTGGGTAAGGTCCAAATGCCATCTGCGCTATGGTTGGAACGGCCTCTTTCTCCGGTTCAAACAATGCCGCGGGAAGACTTACCGCCATTGGCATGGCCAGCGAATCCAACATCCAGATACCCTCTTCTGTTTTATCATCCTTTGAGGTATACCTTCCCGGACCAATGCGTTTGCCATTCTGTAAAAAACCTTCGTAGCGTGTGCCGTCTGAAAAATGAATGCGGCCGCCGATGAGGTCACCGCTCTGCAACGAGCGACCTTTTACGGACGTATATGCACCGCCTGGTGCATAACTGATGTCAACATAAGCTATATCGCTATTGAAGTGAGCTCTAAATGTAGTGGGCTGTCCGGGTGCAACAGGAGTGGCCGCATTCCGGGCTGGCTCCATCCATCCATGCCAGGCATAATTAATGGAGCCTGTTTTTTCCATTGACCCAGATGCCACTTCATATCCCTTCCAGAATGCATCGTCCTTCAGATTTTCTTTCACTTTAGGGATCAGTTTCGGATGATCTTTTTTATACACCACATCGTAATATACTTTGCGTGAGTACACCGTTCCTTCAAAGTTCTTTCCATCATTACTAAACTGCCCTTTGAAAATGGTCAGTCGTATAACTGGATTTATAGCCATAGAGGGAATGAGGGAGTCATTGGCGGGATAAGCGATCAGGTATTCGCCATTTCCGGATTTACAGTTACCGGACACGCATCCATGTGTGCCCTGGGTATTGAGGATGTAGGAGCTATTTTTTCCGGTTCGTCCATCAGCTTCTCCGAGCTTCGGATAATACCAGGAAAGTTTTCCGTCCTGTGCAGGCAATAACTGATAAAAAACGATACATATAAAAAGCAGGAGGCAATGTTTTGTACTCATAAAGTATGGCTAATGGCAATATCGCAATATAAGATATTAAATTTTGAAGAAGTACATGAAACATTAAGATACCTGTCAGCTCCTTTAGCTACCGTTTCTCAGGAATTTGGTTTGCTTATACCGAGATTCTCATTCTTAAATTGCTCAGGTTTCTCAACACACCTGGTAGTTCATCACATCCCCCTCCACTACCGTTGCATCAGATAGATTTTGTTTTGGCAAGCGAGCCTTATTTCGCAAAAACAATGTAAGATGAACATCCTTTAGTTTCACAAGTTCTTTAATTACAGGACCTGCCAGACTGCCGCTTGCGCCGATTACAATTATATTTTTCATCGTGCATTTATTTTTCTTTATTGATGCTCTATTGATTCTTTAATGATGCCATATCAATAACAAACCGATATTTCACATCACCTTTTTCCAGTCTCTCAAACGCTTCATTTACTTCCTGGATATTAATTAATTCTATTTCGGCAGTAATATTATTCTTTGCACAGAATTCAAGCATTTCCTGTGTTTCATTTATTCCACCAATATTAGATCCTGCAAGGCTGCGACGACCAACAACAACATTGAATGCCCCAACTTCCAGTGGCTGCGGTGGAAGTCCCACCAACACAACCGTTCCGTCATGTCTTAACAAATTGAGGTAAGTATTAACGTCGTGCTTAGCAGATACTGTATCGATGATGAAATGAAGGCTGCGACTGTACTTAGCCATTTGTTCCGCATCGGATGATAAAACCGCATTGTCAGCACCTAATCTTCTTGCATCTTCTACCTTGGATGGGGATGTAGTGAAGACGGTTACCTCAGCACCCATTGCCTTTGCTATTTTAATAGCAACATGACCTAAACCACCAATACCAAGAATACCTACTTTCTTACCGGGACCAGCCTGCCAATGTTTCAATGGTGAATACACTGTTATACCCGCACAAAGCAATGGAGCTGCTGCTGCCATATCTTCAAACGCCGGCATCTTTAATACATAGTTCTCTTCACAAACATAGGTTTGCGCAAAGCCGCCAAATGTGTGGCCACCCGAGTGTTTATCTGCGGAGTTGAAGGAGTAAGTAACACCTTCATCACAGAACTGCTGCAAATCGGTTTCGCAATACTCGCATTTGCCACAACTGTCAACAATGCACCCTACTGCCGCCATATCTCCCACTTTAAACCTGGTCACGTGATTGCCTACTGCTATAACCTCTCCTACTATCTCATGCCCGGGAACAATCGGATACATCATGCCTCCGAAATCGTTCCTGATCTGATGAAGGTCGGAGTGACAAATACCGCAATACAGGGTTTTAATTTCTACATCATGTGGCATTACCTGCCTGCGTTGAATATTTATTTCTTTCAATGGAGCTTCAGCAGTCTCAGTGCCGAATGCTTTTACTGTCTTTGTTGTCATAATATTTTCCCTCTGTATCCCTTGTTTTATTGAAGTTTTATTAATCGATGTTCTCCAATTGATTGCTGTATCCTGC
>JBAVMD010000844.1:0-5189 GCA_049689695.1 Chitinophagaceae bacterium
CGCTGATCATCGCCTTTATCTCTTCTTCCGTAACCTGGTTATCGTTAGACTTGATGCGAAATAGTTTGGTGATAACGTGCGTAGACTTTGTAAGCAGCAGGATAAAAGGGTGTGTGATGATGCTCAGCCAGCGCATAGGCCTGGCCAGCAATTTGGCGATGGCTTCAGGGTAAGTAAGTCCGAGCCGCTTGGGCACCAACTCTCCGAACACCAGCGAAAAATAAGTGATGATGATAACGATGATGGTGGTGGCAACTCCATTAGTATAACCTTTCAGGAACGCGAATTGTTCCAGCCATCCGGCGAGGTTCGACTGCAGCCTTTCCCCGGATACAATACCCAGCAAAATGCCGATAAGCGTAATGCCTATCTGCACTGTGGAAAGAAAAGTATCGGGCCTGCCTGAAAGATTAAGGGCTTCCTGCGCATCGCGGTTCCCTTTTGCGGCCTGCGCTTCCAGCCTGGCTTTCCTGGCGGATACGAGGGCGATCTCTGCCATAGAAAAAACTCCGTTCAACAAGATCAGCGCAATAATTATAAAAATCTCCATTATATTGGAAGAGAGGTTGTTTTATCGAAGATAATCAAACCAAATTGCCTGGCGTACATATATGCCATGAATGCTCCTATTCCGCATCCGAGCAAACCACCGCAGATCACATCCAAAGGATAATGAACGCCAACGTATACCTGCGTGTAGCAGATGGCGAATGCCCATAAAAAGATCATGCCCCACCATTTGCTCAGTCTTTTCAGCGTTTGCCAGATGAACATGCCCAGCGCAAAATGAGAAGTCGCGTGCGAAGACGTGAAGCTGGAGCTTTTGGGGCAATAAGTTACGCGGAATATAATGTCGCTCATGATCAACTGGTCGCGGCACGGGCGCATGCGAAGGATGTTTTCTTTAATAATGTGACTGCTGATAATGTCTGTCAGCGCAGCCGTGAGTACAAAAGCAAGCACCCACCACCAGCCTTTGGTTTTAAAGTTGATGGTCATGAACAAGATCATGAACAGATAAAAAGGCACCCAGAATTGTGATTCACGCAGGAATGGCAGCACCACATCCAGAACGGGCGAGCTGCCGTCTTTATTGATGAGCGTAAGCAGGTGGCGGTCCCATTGCTGTAAATCGTCCCAGATGCTGAGCAATAACATGCAGCAAAAGTAATCATGCAGGGGTTAATGGCAAGTGGTGAGTAGGGAATGGGGAGTAGTGAGTAGCAAGTAGCAAGTAGCAAGTAGGAATTAAACTTGCCATTCCCTACTCGCTACTCCCACTTGCCATTAGCCTGCTCCTCGTTATTTTTGCCTCTTATGCAAATGCCCCGTCTTCTTCGATGGACACTTTCAACCGGCCTTATTTTTCTTGTGCTGATGACCTTTTTCAGGTTGGGGCTGTACATTTTTTTCAATAAGCAGGGGCATTCAACTACACAGGTGCTGCCTGCATTCTGGCTGGGTTTCCGGTTCGACCTGCGCATTACCTGCCTGCTGATGCTGATTATGCTGGTGTTGGGAAGCTTTCGTGCGCTCAATCCTTTTCATCATTCATACGCTAAAACGGGCTGGCTCATTCTGCTGGGACTGATCAGTTTTATATTGATCTTTTTTTATGTGCTCGATTTTGGCCACTACGCCTACCTGCACCAACGATTGAATGCAAGCGTATTGAATTATATGGAAGATGCTGCTATTTCGATGGACATGGTATGGCAGTCGTACCCCGTTGTGCGCATTATACTCGGGCTGATCATCGCAACACTAATAATCGTCTGGCTTCTGCGGCGGCAAATGGAGAGGCTGCAAAAAAAACCGGTGGTAAAGTCACCAAGGTCAAGAATTATATGGTTCATTGGTTTCCTCTTGTTGTTTGCAGCGGGCATTTTCGGCCGCTTCAATCAATATCCTTTGCGCTGGAGCGATGCTTTTGTGCTGGGCACCGATTACAAGGCGCAACTGGCGTTGAACCCTTTCGAATCATTTTTCAATACGCTTCGTTACCGGCACAGTAAATACGATGCGCAGAAAATAAAAGAAAATTATCCGTTGCTGGCTTCTTACTATGGCTTTGATTCAACAAAGCCCGGGGAGCTTAATTTTTCACGTAAAATTGCGCCGGCTTCGCAACCGGCCACGCGTCCGAATGTAGTGCTGGTACTTTGTGAATCATTCAGTGGCTACAAAAGCTCTATGTGGGGCAACCCGCTTGACCCAACTCCTTATTTCAACAAGCTGAGTTCGGAAGGAATTTTTTTCGATAGATGTTTTACGCCGGCTTATGGAACTGCACGAGGGGTGTGGGCGCTGGTTACGGGAATACCGGATGTAGAACTGGCCAATACCGCCAGCCGTAATCCTGCGGCGGTCGACCAGCATACCATCATCAATGATTTTGATGGCTATGAAAAATTTTACTTCATCGGTGGCAGCGCAAGCTGGGCAAACATCAGGGGATTGTTAACGAACAACATCAGCAATCTTCACCTGTACGAGCAGGACCAATTCAATGCTCCCGCAATAGATGTGTGGGGCATCAGCGATAAGAACCTGTTGCTGGAATCCGGCAAAATACTTGCGCAGCAGAAGAAGCCTTTCTTTGCAGTGATCCAGACCGCGGGCAATCATCGCCCCTACACCATTCCCGCAGAAGACCTGGATGAATTTAAGCTGGTGAATGTTCCGAAAGATTCACTTACGCGATATGGATATGAGAACAATGAAGAACTCAATGCTTTTCGATATACTGATTTTTGTTTTCAGAAATTCATGCAGAAAGCGGCGAAGGAACCTTATTTCAACAACACGATATTTGTTTTTATAGGCGATCATGGCATTGCCGGGAATGCGGGTGATATGTTCCCGGAAGCGTGGACAAAATCGAGGCTTACTTCGGAGCACGTGCCGCTGCTGTTCTACGCGCCGCGGTTATTAAATGCGCAACGTGTTCACCGCATCGCTTCGCAGGTAGATGTGCTGCCTACTATTGCGGGCATGTGCGGGTTGTCTTACACCAATACAACGCTGGGAAGAGATCTGATGGATTCGGTCTTTTATGCAAAGCAACTGGCATTTATCATCGATCCTGATAACGGCACTGCGGGATTGGTGAACGACTCTGTATTTTATCGTCATTCGATCCTAACGAAGGAGCACTATGGCGAAGCGGTTTCTATTATTCCGGGCAGGGATATATCGATAACCACTGCGGGTGAAACGGAATCTTTCCGCAAGCTTACCGATGCGCTATTCGAAACTTCGAAGTATCTTTTGTTGAATAATAAGAAGAAGTAGAGGAAAACGGAACGCAGATCATCAGGATCGGTTAGGATTTTTTAAGATCAGTTGTTGCAGTTCAAAGGCGCTTAAAAATTTTGATGAACAAATCCTAAAAAATCCTAACCGATCCTGATGACCCGCGTTCCCTCTGCTTTGAATAGCATGTTCTTAAATTTAAAAGACATAATCTCCTTTCATGCATAATCTCTCCCGCCATATTTTTTTCTTCACCCTGATAGCCTTGTGCATGACAGCATGCGATCAGATATCCGGCAGTTCTTTCACTGCTACAGGCACATGCCCTACCCCACAAAAAATTACGGCTATATACAAAGAGTTCGTGTACGACCTGAGCGGATACCAGAACAGCGGCGGCGGCAGCCCCTTCAATCTATTTGACGAAAACAGTTTTTTCGATCCCAAAAACGGCATCACCGGTTTTGCCGAAACAAGTCCGCACCCACGCCGCAACGCTGAAATTTATTTTCCATCCGGCAAAGGCAGCCGCATAGTAGCAGACCTTCGCGTGCGCTATAAACTCAATGAGATCTATTTATACGACCGTGCCAATGTAGTTGATACCGTTTGGATCTACACAGGAGATATGAGCAACTGGAAATTGAAATCTGCTTATGCTACAAAGGGTGAAACAAGCGCGTGGGGGTGGAAAAAAATTACTATTGACGACACCACCCAGTTTGTTCAGTTTCGTTTCAACAGCAGCCTTGCAAATGTAACCGAAGTTGTAATGTATGGATGTGCGTTGCAGCAACTGCCCCCTTTGCCTTCGGCTACTCATACCGGTGAGCGGCTGCCACGCAAAACGCTGAAAGATTTTCTGGGCGTAAATATGTACAATGAGCTTCCGCTGGAATGGATGGAACCTTTTAAATGGGTGCGCATGTACGCTACCGGGGATTTGTTCGATGCGGATACAATAAATGCTCTGCCCAACACTAAGATCAATATCTCCCGCTTGGGCTATCTCTATCTCGGGCAGTTCTTTCGCCATTATTCAGACGACCTCGCAACAGTAAATAAAAAAATGTGGTACAGCCTGAGAGGTGTTCCGCTCTGGATGAAGATCAGGGGCTATGGCGATAAAGACAGGCCTGTTACCCAACTGGGCATGGATACAGAAGATCCAATGAGCTATGGGCGGCATGCTTATACCATGTGGACCATGGCCGCAGTATTTGGCAAAACGCCCGTTGACAGCAATCTGTTGAATCTTGCCGACATGATTCGCATTACAGGCAAAGGCACTATGACCGATTTTGAAAACGGCAACGAAGAAGATGCCTGGTGGGTAGGCAACAAATACTGCTCACCCCTGGAATATTTTGCCCAGAGCAGCGCCGATTACGATGGCCACATGGGCAGGCTCGGTAACAGGTATGGCGTTGCAACCGCCGATTCAAACAGCAGGTTGATCATGAGCGGCACAGTAGGATTGGATACCAACCGGGTAAGAGTGCTCGATTTTTTATGCCGCACTCTGCGGCCCGATAAAAAGTTCCTTTGGCAGGGAGGCATTCAGTATCACCATTACAGCAATGATGTAAAATCTTCAATAGCTCCCAATAGGTGGCAAGCCGCCAAGCGGGGCATCACTCCCGAAGAAGACTCTTTGCGGCAACGCCTTGCAAAAGTTCGTAAATTTACTTACCGCGTTCAGCCCGGAGTGGAATGCATACTGGGCGAATATGGTTACGATAAGAACCAGAAAAGCGAGCAATCAACCCCGATTGTTCCGGGCTATACTCCAGCGCAGAGCCAGGGCATCATGCTGGTGCGTTCTATCAATGCGGTAGCTTTTTCAGGCTTTGACCGGCTGATCCTTTATTGGATGAAAGACCAGCAGCCGGAGAGTGATCCTTACATTTATCTTACCAGCGGCATCGTTTACC
>JBAVMD010000845.1:0-3384 GCA_049689695.1 Chitinophagaceae bacterium
AATTTGACTTTACGTATTTATGCAAATGCAAACTTACTAAGCATACTGTGATTAATACATTAAACTTAAATCAATAAGAGAGTATGAATTCAAATAAGCTTCCTGACAATTTCGAATACTTAAAAGAAATGTACGAGGATGGGTACTTTCCAACTCATTTGGTAGACAAGATAAAAGCAAGTATTAAAGAAGTTGTAAGCTTTATTGAAGAAGGTGGTCGTTCTATTGAAGAAATTCAGACGGCATTTGATAAGATGACGCATGAAATCAATGATCTGCAAGATGAGTTTGTGGAAAATGGCAGTGAAATTGAGACCGCTGCAAGGGAATCGATCGGCGCAACAGTCGACAACATATTAAAGCATTTCGAAATTGATATCGACACTGAGGAAGCGATTAGGGAAAGGGATTGGTAAAAAGGTGTATGTGCCTGGAAAGTGTATGAAATATGTATGGCAGATATATGGCAAATTCATTGAAACTCCATCTTGGATGTATGCGGTGGTATCCAAAATGACAATCTCGTTGGCGATAGATTCAAAATAATAATTCATGACTGCCCCCACCAATAAAAGACGACGTCTTAAAATGCTTTGCCTTAACCTGCCAACAGAAAATCCGTGTACAACTTATAACTATATACGTGTTAGACTAGGAGAGTAAAAAATTAAATATCATCAATCCGCTGAATCGCTTCCTCAACCCAGTCTATGCCATCAAGAATAGTTGTGGGATCGCATCCCAGCCAGTATAGCATCTCTTTTACCAAATCATACCTCCGTTTCACTTGGGCTGTGGAAATGTTTCCTTTTTGGGGATCAAAACAGATTGGTTCATAATGGGCGATTCTATTTCTCAGATCGTTAATCTTAAAAAGGTTTTTAAATACAATCTTCTGACGTGTGCCTGTTGGTTTGTTGGAAAATATTCCCAGCAACGAACTCCCCGCTGCGGCATATTCTTTTTCCGCGAATTGGTAGGTCCAAAACCCAAATGTTAATTTGGCAATAAGCCTATCATGCGTGTAGGACAAACCTAATTTGAAAATAGCGTCATGGACTGAGTGAAACGAGTCTTGGCAAGCCTCATTATCTAAATACCCTTCGGGTTGAACAGCGTCCTCTAACCAAAATTGTCCTTTTAGTGGGATAAAGTGCCTATCAACGGAGTTTCTTAGAATTACTTCGAAGACACCGTTAACTGCATACATTCTTTGCGAAAGAAGTAAATTCGCTTTATATAACTCAATTGCCCGACCATGCTTATATTTACAAGCTGTTAAGTATCTGCCAAACCTTGGTTCAGACATGGCTGTATGTAGCTGACTATTAGGCATTTATAATAGTATAAAATAAATATTTCCCAATAATATAGTATAATATATTACAATTATATACCTTTGATATGTATCCCTGCTATGCCGCTGTTTAGCCAAAAGCTAATTAAGTTTGCAGGTAAGTTTTTAAAAGAGCCGCTGTAATAGTGGCTCTTTTTATGTAAATTATAATTGAAGCCACATGGAAATGATGCCGGTTTATTAGTGTCGTCACAAGGTAAATTGTTGCAATCCCAGCTAACTGATGCTCTACAATCTTGATGTCGTTTTCGGAAATTTCTTTGGGATAAGCAAAAACTGCTGTCTCATTTTTTGTTATGTGAATTGGTATCCAAATATGATTTTGATATTTTGTATTTTGGGTGTACTCGGTTGGGATAATAGCTGGATGCTGAAGCTTTCCTGATTCCATCCCACTATTATTATTTGGACCGTCTCCTAAATCATCTTTTATTTCTTCAACTTTTACTTCAGGTGTAATCGGCTTCGAAGGCAGAGCTGAAGTTAACCCCCCTACTATCAAGCAGATCAAAGTCCTTCAAATTTTCCATAAAAACCTGTGCTGCCCTAGTTGCTACTTCTTCTTTAAATTCAAAACTTCTGATAAAATGATTTACGCCGTCCGCTGGTACTACGTGGTATTCATAGTCTTTAAATAGCTGCTGATAAGTATCAGGGCTTTTCAGGCTCTCAATTATAGCTGCTCTTTTCTCGTTTTCGTTTTCGGCAAATACAATTTTTGAAAGTGTTCGGTAATCTTATAACCGCTTCATCCCATGGCCTTGTTCTCGACATTAGAATTACCTTGAAAAATTTGTGGATAATTTAGGTGCTGCGATCTAAGAAACTCATCTTTCATGTCGAAGCAAATGATTTTCTGCTGCGGGTGGATTTGTTGCACAAGAAGAACTGTTGGAAGCAAACATTAAAAAATTACTCCTTGAAATCGACAATTTAAAGCAACAATTCGGACCGCAACAACTTGATACAGCAAACAAACTTTCTTCAATTACTTCAGCAGTTTTCAGCGGACTTAGTCTTTTTTCCAAATAAAAAGCCCTCAATTAGTTAGGTAAACAGCAGTCCAATTCCGCTGACGTTACCCGACTAATTGAGAGCTGCCCAAAGCTATTGAGAAATATGTGAGCAAACAAGAAAAAACCCCGATGTTTTCCTCACCATTCCCGGTGAAAAAAACGTCTTTTTTATGAGGATAATACATAAGCCCTGATAGCTTTCAATCAATTACTTTCTATTTTATTTGCATAGGCTAATTCAACAGGCATTTATCTAATCAACACAAAAATCTATTACTATGGCAGAGTCCAGGAACAATGTTATCATTCAAGGCCTAAGTGGCAAGTTCGGGGAGAGTGTAGTGTTCAGGCAAATCGGCGGGAAAACTTTCGCCAGCGAGCCTCCCGGCCCAAGAACAAAAGAAGGTACTCCGGGGATGAAGGCACAGCGCTCGAGATTTCAACAAGCTACTGTATATGGTAAATACATGATGACCGACCCTTCGTCCAAGGCAGCTTATAAGGCTGTGGCGCCGGAGGGCAAGACCGCTTATAACATGGCCGTGGCAGATTTTTTATTGGGGCCGGATATCAACGAAATAGACCTGAGCGCCTATACCGGCAGGGCCGGGGACATCATCAGGATACAGGTGACTGATGATTTCAACGTGGCATCAGTTACCGTGGCCATTCAGAATGAAGAGGGCACTATGCAAGAGGAGGGCGATGCAGTGCGGGATGCCAACCCGTTAGACTGGTTCTATACCGCTACATCAGACAATCTCTCCTTATACGGCGATAAGATCACCATTACAGCCAGAGACAATCCTGACAATTTGACCAGTGCGGAGAAAATGATGTAGGGTCGCGGACGAACAATGGTAAGATACAGGTAAGATACAGAGGGTAACACATTTTGTCAGTAACGGTTATTGGTTTACTGGTTTATTGTGAATCATTTACTTCGAGACTCACTGTCATCCCGAACCCCGCAGCAAGAACCAACAGAGCTAACGGCCGGGGTGTGGGTTC
>JBAVMD010000846.1:0-1845 GCA_049689695.1 Chitinophagaceae bacterium
ATGTTGGCCGCACCTATATAGTTTAAGATAGCAACAGCATGTTTTGAAGGGATTTTTTTTGACATATTGATAAAAAAAACTCCATACCCGATCGAGTGGAAGGCCATTCCAATGATTGCCCAGATTCTGGAGGTGTTCTCGGAACCATTTATCGCTTTTACTGCAAACAAATTGCTTATAAAATTTTGGGACCAGACAAATCCCGTAGAATTTTTGTCAAGCAATGAGCCTCCGGGATAAATTAAGGTTGCAATTACCAGCAAAACCACGGAAATAACTATGCATATTAAAACTGAATGCTTCCTGAACATCTGCGTAAAATGATTAAAATACAAGTTAAGAACTAAATGCTGTGGTACAATTATTGCCTTTTTACTTTCAAGTGTTCTGATATGCAAGCAAGAAAAATCTGGGCTAATTTCACAAGGCTAAACTATAAATAGTAATATGCAAATTTTCACGGTGGAAATAACCAATGACAATGCCTTGAAGGTGCTCCAGGAACTTCAGGAAAAACAGTTTATAAATATTGTTGCACAGGCTGATCTTGCCTCTCCGGTATTTCCGCGCAATCCGCTTACCCTAAAAGAATTCAGGGATTTAATCCTAAGCCGCGAAAACGGTTCAAGCATTAGTTTAAAAGAAGCCAAATCCAGATGGGCAAAAAAGAAAAATCAGCTCCTGAAATCCGCAAAATAAAAATCCTCGATCAGTCATATCAGGATATAGAACAGATCATAGACTTTATCGCAAATCGCTTTTATTTGTAATCCATCAGCAAGTTATTGTCAGCCTTCCTTCAAAAAGGCACATCGCTATTAAATAAAATCTTCGTCACATCACTCCTGTTAAAAATCGTCAGCTTCTCATCCCCTATTTCAATTACTACCCAGGCATATTGCCCGGCCTTTATAACAAATCCATTGCCTGATTCTTTATCGTTCACTACTCCTACCCTGATCGACTTTATTATCTGTCCTTCCAAAGTCTTAAGTCTGTCTGCAGGCTTCAGCTCATTAAGAAAGGTCTCAAAGAAAATAATTCCATCTCCGTAAAGCACATGTTTTAATAGCACGAAGCCCACCGTGGTGGTCTCGCTTTCAAATTCCTGATCTATCAGAAGCCCCGCTTCTTCATCAAGTTGGAGAAAAATGGCAATAGGAGTAGCAGAATTATGGTCCTTCTCGTAGTCAACCCTGTAGACTTTTAAAATCTGTTTGCCGATAAACTGTTCAAAAATATTCATGGAGAAATAAAAAAGTTGAGTTGGAGATTTGGACTATGTGTAATCCTCATAAAATATTTCCCATCACCCATTAAGTTTTCGCATGCTAAATACCGATCTATCGAATTTGGGAGGATTGTCAATGGAGAAACCGTATGCGCGAGAAATCAATAAATAAGCTTGCCGCAAACGTTCGGCGTAGGGTACATCATCGGCAAATCTATTCCCGGCTTCAGACTCTTCAAAAGTCATTATGCTGAATGCAGTTCGATCGAATTATATTCATCCATGTAACGCAGGATTGGCGGATAAAAAAAGCCGAATCAGAGATTTGGCTTACAATGTGTGCCCCAGACGGGAATCGAACCCGTACAGCCGTTTCGGGCTATAGGATTTTAAGTTTACAAATCACTGTATCTATATGAAGCCATATTGCTCTTACTACCTAATAATCATTGTCTACCACAAAAGCCTTCTCTTCATAATAATACACATGGCTGTGCTATTTGTTCGACCTTTATTCGACACAAACATCATTTGCCTTCGGTTAGTTTTTCTAAATCATCTAAATCCTTATGTCGTCCTGCAGCTTTTTTTGCTTGAATAAGATTATTCAAATG
>JBAVMD010000847.1:0-2151 GCA_049689695.1 Chitinophagaceae bacterium
CAGAAAAGGAACGGTTTCCGTTTGCTGTTTAGTTTCCAACTGGATTGATTAAAAATTAAGTGATGAATTTAGGGAAACTTATCTAATACCGGGAAGCTTCGTTGAACATACTTTATTAAGCTATTCAAGTCTGCTTTGCCTGACTCTTTGTAAGTGTGCTCATCAGTAAAAATCAGCCGGATTAATGTGCTGTTATGTCTCGAACATTGAGCTGTTAAAGAACTTCATCAACAGTACAAAGTTTTTGCTGATATGGAACGTAATTATCGCATACATCACAGCGAATGATAGTGCAGGATGCCGGGTTGTTCAAGTGATGTATCTTAGGTTTAGGGAACTTACGATGCATGAACAGGAAATATCGCTGGCTGATTATCGGAATATTCAGTAGCCTCTCCGGATTGGCACAAGATAAGCTCAATGACTTTGATGCCATTCGAAATGGATTTATCAATCCTCCCGACAGTATCAGGATCACTGGTTTTTATTATTGGCTAAATAACCACGTTTCGAAAGAAGGTGTGACCAGGGACCTGCATGCAATGAAGGAAGCGGGTATTACACGGGTATTTATTGGTACCAATATTCGAAACCGCACAAGCATGTCAAGAGACACCACTGGCCAATATTTCGGCAGCGTAAAAGTTTTTTCTGATGAATGGTGGGAAATTTTGCAGACAGCTTTGAAAACAGCAGGCGACCTGGATATTGAAGCAGGGTTGTTTAATTGTCCCGGATGGAGCCAATCAGGCGGACCGTGGGTAAAGCCAACCCAGGCAATGCGCTATTTAGATGCATCGGAAATACGAGTGAAAGGTCCTGGCAGCATTTCAAAGCTGTTAGCAAAGACAGATTCTTTTTTTCAGGACGTGAAAGTTTTAGCCATTCGTGTGCCTGCTGATTACCAGCAAAATTTCCTGGATTTGCCCGGGGTAAAAATCAGTTCCGCAAATCTTCAAATTGTTCCATCGGCTGAAATCAATCAGGCCCGATATATCATAAGTGAAAAAGAATCGATACTGGATATAGAGCTTCCCAAAGAAACTATCGTCAGAAGCCTGAGCTTCTATCCGGTGGAATATCTTAACGCAACGGTAGATGTTCAGGTTAAGGTTGACACAGGTTACAAAAGCATTCAAAAAGCAGAGATCATTCGTTCCCGTTCCGTTGAAGATCTGGCAAAAGGATTTGAACCGCATGCTCCTTTCTATTTGAGTTTGGATGAAGTGAACATGAAATCGTTCAGGCTTGTCTTTCGAAAGAACGGAACTACCAACAGTCAGATAGGCAATATAATTATCAGCTCAACGCCGGTTATTAAAAACCTGCCTGAAAAGAAGCTGGCAAAGGTGGCCGGCAGTTCTCCATCATGGACGGGTTCAAAGAATAAAATAAAAGCAGGGCAAAATAAAAATATACTCCTGCCTGCTACGCAGGATGTATTAGACATTTCGAAACAGATGTCGCCAGATGGAATATTAAACTGGAATGTTCCCCAAGGTGAGTGGATTATTCTACGTACAGGTATGCGTTTCATAAACGTGCAAAATGGCCCGGCTTCTTTTGAAGCAGAAGGGCTGGAAGTAGATAAAATGAATAAGGAGCATGTTCGTACGCATTTTAATTCCTTTATTGGTCAGATACTAAAGCGCATACCTGCAAACGAACGCAGAACTCTGAAAATGGTCATCATGGATAGTTATGAACGGGGCGGATTCAATTTTACAGATGGCTTTCTTGCAGATTTCAAAAAACGTTACGGGTATGATGCAACACCTTACTTACCGGTTTATAGCGGTCATATCATTGGAAGTCCCGACATTTCTGACAGATTCCTTTGGGATGTGAGACGTATGGTGGCCGACAGGCTTTCATACGATTATGTTGGTGGAATGAGCGAGATAAGCCATCAGCACAACCTCAAAACATGGTTGGAAAATTATGGGCACTCAGGATATCCTGGCGAATTTTTGCAATATGGTGGACAAGCAGATGAAGTAGCCGGTGAATATTGGGTAGAACCTATTAGTGACCGCCGTTTTGAAAACCGTGCGGCCGCATCGGCTGCACATATCTATGGCAAGAACAAAGTCTGGTCAGAGTCGTTTACCAGCGGCAGTTGGACAAAGCATTCAGGATACAGCACTTATC
>JBAVMD010000848.1:0-7795 GCA_049689695.1 Chitinophagaceae bacterium
CCAGGCAGCCACGTTCAGTAATAAATTGCGGGAAGGTTTAAGCACAGCGCCCAGGTCAGATCCATAAGCTGCAGGCAATGCCTGTCTTCCTGCTGACTGCACGGCTACCCTTGTATCGTTTGAATGAAATCCTTTGCCTGTGGTGAAATATATTTCTGTTTTGTCGTTCGGGTAAAAATAAAAATTGAGCTTTGGACTTAACAGGCCTGTATTCTTTTTGCTGATGAGGTCATTATCGAGCTTGTCTTTATAGCTCATATTAAAATAATCCCTTCTTAAACCTGCATTAATGCTGAAGCGTTCGCTCAAACGAAAAGTTTCATTAAGAAAAAGCGCTGTATTCAATTCTTTTATATCGCCCAGCTTTAAAGGCTCAATAAGGGTTGTTCTCCGTTTGGTGCGGCTCAGTTCACTGTTATTGGTCTGGTCGTACCGCGCAGAAACGCCGATCTCACTGGTGATCTTTGTATTGCCTGCATAGCGCACATCGGTATAGCTTCCATTATATCCTGCAAGATTGCGTTTTTCCTTTTGTTTGATCTCATCGCCATTGATGCTGTCTACATAAAAAAAAGTAAAATTCGAGTACAGCTCAAAATCATATTTCGTAAAATACAATTGGTTCTTAATTACGTTGCCATTGGCAAGCGTAGTTTGTAAGCGCGCATTCAGATTGGTTCGGCCGGTATTGCCGCCTTCATTTGGATCGATGGCACCAAAATAAGAGATCAGGCCTTCGCTCACAGCTCTTTCGGGTATCTGGCCAGAAGCCTTCCACTTGCTGTTGAAAACAGAAGCAGAAATATTCAATGTGTTATTTGCATTCAGCTTTCCGTAATATTTACCAAACAGGTTGATGCGGTTAAAATGCTGGGGGTTTTCAAAATAACCATTGGTGTACATGTATTCAGAACCGATGTAGGCCGATTGATTTTTCTGCCGCATTTTCTCGCTCAGCAGGTTTACCATCCCTACGGCTCTCCAGGCATTGAATTGTCCGGCTTCCAAACGCACCATATTCTTATCGAGCATATTTTTTGTGCGGAAGTCAACAAAACCCGTAGTAGCCAGGTTACCTTTTTCTGCATAATAAGGTCCTTTTTTAAACTGAACGTTCTCTATCAGTTCGGGGATCACAAAATGCAGGTCTGCATAGCCTTGACCGTGCGCATGCGAAACCATATTTACCGGCATGCCATCCACGCCAATGTTGATATCGGTACCATGATCTATATCAAAGCCGCGCAAAAATATCTGCTCCGCTTTTCCGCCTCCTGCATGCTGGCCAATAAAAAGCCCCGGAACAATCGGCAATACTTCCTGCGAATTATTAATGCCTCTTAACTGTATATCGGTTTTACTAATAGGCCTGAACTGGTCGCCTGCATTCATGGAAATGGTTACAGAACTGAGTTCCGCTGTTTGCCTGCTTAGCGCAATACTACAGCCTGCATTTACGAAATCATGAAAGCTGATGGCAATGGTTTCAAAACCTATCACCGACACTTTAATGCTGTCAATATTCTCAAATGATTTAATAAAGAATGCGCCTTGCTCATCAGACATCAACGCCTGTTTTGAAGGCAGCAAGCTAATGGTGGCGCCTTCAATTGGAATATTCGTTCCTGTTTCTCTAACGATTCCCTGCTTGCCCAATGAGCGGGTAAGGGTTTGAGTAAAACCAATAGCAGGCAAGCACAGCATCATCCACACAATAAAATGGAAAGTAGAAAATTTCATAAACGCCTGCTTATTATCCTTTCTGTAAAGCCTGTAAGGCATTGGTGCCTTCTGTTCTTAGTGCAGTTGATATATTTGGGTTCAACTGAAATGCCTGCTTCAAAAGCCTGGAAGCTTCAGCAGTTTGCCCTGCCTTATAATATATCAATCCCGCATGGCAGAGCAAGGTAGGATTTTTAGAGTTTGTTTTTAAAGCGGTTTTGATGTATGGCAAAGCTTTTTCATACGATCCCTGTTTATAATATACCCAGGCAACCGTTTCATTTACATCAATATTTTCTGGCCTGCGATTGTATTCGAGCAATGCATGGTCAAGAGCTTTTCCGGTATTGTCAACCGTGATATAAGCATAAGCAAGTTCCCTGTCTGAATAATGCCCTGCGCTATCATCATTGTTATTCTTTGATGCCTGCGTCATTTCACGTATCACTTCACTGCCGATCTTTTTTGCTTCCTCGGGTTTGCCTGCCAGTTGATAAACCTCTGCCATTCTTTCTTTGAAAGAATAATCGTTCAGCATATCGTAAGCGTGCTTATAATGATCAATGGCTTTTTCGTATTCCTTATTTGCGGTGGCAATGCGCGCCTTGCCCGCAAGCGCATAAGCATACCCGGGTCTTTCTTCTAAAGAAATGGTATAGATCATTTCGGCGGTCTTAAGATCGCCCAACTGTTCGTACAATTGTCCAGCCTGTACCCTGCACCATTCTGTTCCTTCATCACCGGGCATGCCTGCTTCAATGGCCATTTTCATAGCTTCGATAGCGCCATTGATATCGCCATGTATCTCGCGCAGGTAAGCAATGCGGGAATAAGAGCGCAGGTCGGGCCGGATGGAGACCATTTTATCTGAACTTTCAACTGCTGCGGTGTAATTGCCCAGTTCAACATTTGCGTCTACCATAATGCCATATATAAAAGCATTATAGGGGTTTGATTTTTGCGCCTGCTGCGCCGTTTGCAATCCATCTGCAAAATGGTGCTGTGATAACTGTACAATAGCTTTATAGATCAGCGCTTCAAAATTTTCAGGCTCTTTCTTCAACACATCGTTCACGTATTTCATGGCCGCCATATCATAATACAGGTAGTTGCCCGTAATGCGTGCTTCCTGTACAAAAAGCGCTGCAAGCGCCAGCCTACTTTTAAGATCATCAGGGTTTTGCTTTATAGCAGCCAATAATTTATTGGCGTTTTCCTTTGTGGTAGCCCATTCAGTGGTTTGGGCAGAAGGCCCGCGCCTTTCTTTGAGCTCATAGAAAGTAACAGCTTTTTTTTCTTCATCCTTGTTGTACTTCACAATGATGAATCCAACCGCTGTTATAAAAATAGCAATTACCAATATGTATGTAAATGTTCTCTTCATAGTTGTTGCTTTTATTATTAACTGTTGATTATTGATTACTCGTTCGTACAGCTTGTACTGGCGAATAATCAATAATCAATCAATTAATAATTCAATAATCATTCACTTCAATTAATTCTTCACTACTCTTATTGTCTGTTTTACTTCACCATTCTTGAGTGCTTTGATGAAATACACGCCAGAAGGAAGTCTTGATGCGCTCCAGTAAACAGTGTAAGTTCCTGCCTGCTGTTGCTGGTTCACCAATACATTCACCTGGTTACCATTGCCATCAAACACTTCTATGCTCATGTGAGATGCCTCTTCCAGCCTGTAACGGATGGTTGTGTTATTGCTGAACGGATTAGGCGCTGTGGAAACAAAAATTTCCGGTGCCATAATTCCCATGCGGCTGCTTGGTGGCAGAATAGGAGGTTGTGTATAATTCACTTCCAGTCCTGCGCAGTTGCACGTACCCGGCCATGGCGTTTGCACATAAGGGAATCCTGCTTTCAAAGCTGTATCGTTCTTCTCAACGCCTGTTGTGTAAGTAAGCACGCCTAACAGTTTTGGTGTAACAGGACTTGGGCCGCCAACATAGTCATCATACGGTAATCCTATCGCTGCCAGCACAACACCACCTACTGCCTGCAGTTCAATACGTGTAACATCATCTTCAAGTCGTCTGCCATTCGGGAATCCATCCATGTTTGGAATGAACTGAAGATTAGCATTGGTATTGTAAGCCGGATCGGTCAGTCCAAGCACTGCTGCCTGTATCAAGCCCAGTGAACTGAACTTAGGATCATTACGCTGTGTAGGAGGAACGGCCATGTTCAAACGAAGCATGTCGCCGCCATTTGGGAGGAAGTTATTGATGAAAGGCTTTCCTGCCGCAAGCGGGTTGCCATTTTTACCCGTTGCCAGTTGATATGGCCTCAGGTTAGGAACGCCCGTATGAAAGATAGGCCAGAGATCTACAGACCTCGGCTTGCCGGGTCCGGGCAATAACAGTTTTCCTGCGATAGCATCATCCAATGCAGTACCTGCAACTGCGGCTGAGCCTTTCAGTGCAAATAAACCATTCTTACCATTCCTGAAATCAAATGATCCCAATGAATTGGTTTGAATGCGCAAAGGTGCAAATGCAGGAACGGCTCCGCCAAATTGGCTATCGTCCATGTATAAAGCCAGTTCAGGATTATAGAAATAATCTGCAAACACATCGTAGCCCAGGCTTGGATCGAAATTCAAACCTGCTTCCTGGTAAGGAGTCAGTGAATTCCAGAGGTCCTTGCGGCCAATGGAAATAACAGCTTCATTGGTCAATGGCATGCCAAGACGTGAAACCTGTACCCATGCACCGCTGTAAGTTTCTGAACCACCTGTGTTCAGCGTTCTGATCTTTTGCCTGCTGGCAGAAGCCCAAACTCCGATCACATAATCAGCATCGAGAATATTTGCCGCCTGTGACACCGGCTTCTTGTCTTTTTGCAGGCTTGAAATGTCTATCTGCATTACAATGCTGGATACGTTCTTGCATTTAACGCCGTCCACAGGAGGAGGAGTTGCAATACGTGGAGCATCGCCCAGATCAAATATGCCGCCAAGATCAACAAAGAAAGGATCGTCTGCAGTTCCGCAAAAAACCTTCTCGCCGCTTGAAGCAGTATAAACACTGTTGTTGATAAGCGTGTTGTAATCAGGAACATTCAAACCAACAGGTGAGCTGATGGAGCGAGGCCCGATATTCGGAGGAGGCACAGGCCCTTTGTCGATAATAGTTGAAAAATTAACACCGCCGTCAGTGCTTTTTTCCAGCTTGTAAAAAGTATTCAGGTTTCTTTTTCCAAGACGAATGTTGAAAAAAGTGCTGGAATCTTCGTTCACTTTACTGAAAGTAAAACGGTACACGATATCATCACCGTTGAAATAAGTATTATTCGCAACATTATTATCGATGTGGATCTCGTAACGGATGTTCTCGCCGAATGAATAATAATTAGGCCCGCCCTGGGGCAATTGAAAAGGAACATAGTTGGCAACAATGGTGACCTTGTTCGGATCATCAGGATTGCGGAAGGCATAAAGGTCTGTGTTGTCTGCGTTGGGATCCGCAAGGATCAATGGAGCTTCTCTATGACTTGATGCCCATACGAACATCGGTATCATATTGATAAGCATCACGAAAAGACAAATGGATGCATATAATTTTCGTTTCATACTAATTTTATTTTTCGATTGAAGCATTCGGGTTAACGGTTATTGCTGTCTCACAGATGTTCCTCTCCATGGGCCCTGCACATAAGGGAAAGCTGTCTTGAACGTAGTGTCGTTCTTTTCAACACCGGTAGAATATTGCAGCGTGTTTACAAGCTGGTTGGTCACCGGTGATTGTGCGGGATTAGATGGATTGTAATCATCATACCAAAGTCCTATTGCAGCCAGCACTACGCCACCCACAGCCTGGAGTTCGATGCGTGTAACATCATCCTCAAGCCTTCTGCCATTCGGGAATCCATCCATGTTTGGAATGAATTGCAGGTTTGGATTGGTATTGTATGCGGGATCTGTCAATCCAAGCACTGCTGCCTGTACCAGTCCGAGTGAACTGAACTTGGCATCATTGCGTGGAGTAGGAGGAACGGCCATGTTCAATCGAAGCATATCGCCTCCGTTCGGAAGAAAGTTATTGATGAAAGGCTTACCGGTTGCAAGCGGGTTGCCATTTTTGCCTGTAGCCAGTTGATAAGGCCTCAGGTTGGGAACGCCCGTATGAAAGATCGGCCAGAGGTCAACTGATCGTGGTTTGTCTGATCCTGCAAGCAGCAGGTTGCCGAATGCCGCATCGTCAAGCGCTGTTCCTGCTACGGCAGGAGTGCCTTTCAAAGCGAACAAGCCTGGTGCAAAGTTCCTGAAGTCGAACTGGTTCAAAGAATGCGTTTGTACACGCAGTGCTTTGAATGCAGGTACGGCTCCGCCAAACTTGCTGTCGTCCATATACAACGCCAGCTCAGGATTGTAAAAATATTTTCCAAAAGTGGAAATATTTGCGAGGTCCTGGTAAGGAGTTAATGAATTCCAGAAGTCTTTATTACCCAACGCAACTACTGCTTCGTTGGTCAAAGGCATACCAATGCGGGATACCTGCCTCCAGTCGCCTGTTTCAGTAAAAGTGCCGCCACCATTAGGATTGAACGGGGAACCACCAACCGGTGAATTCAACGTTTTAATGGCGCGCCTGCTGGCAGAAGCCCATACGCCGATCACGTAATCAGCATCGAGAATATTGGCTGCCTGCGCTGCTGTTTTTCCATTTTTCTGCAATGAGGAAATGTCTATTTCCAATGCAAGCGTATGCACATTGTAGCGGGCAATGCCATCACGTGGCTTTGCATTCTGGCGCGGTGCATCGCCCAGGTCAAAAATGCCGCCAAGGTCAACAAAGAAAGGATCGTCAACAGGTCCTGCAAACACTCTTTCACCTGAAGAAGCTGTTGTAATGGCATTCATCATTACCTGGTCGTAGCTGGAAGCATTGAGGCCAACGGGGCTTTCAATGCTGCGCGGTCCGATGTTATTCGGTGGTACGATGCCGTTAGCTACAACTGTTGTAAAGCTGCTACCGCCATTTGTACTTTTTTCAAGCGTATAAGTGGTGTACAGGTTCTGTTTGCCAAGCCTGATGTTGAAGAACGTAGTTGGGTCCTGGTTCATCTGCCTGAAGCTGAAACGATAGATAATATCATCACCTGCTGTGGCGATGTTGTTATCTATATGCACTTCATAACGTACGTTCTCGCTGAAGCTGTAATAATTTGGACCGCCCTGTGGCAATTCTGCCGGAATGTAATTTGCAATAATGATGATCTTGTTTGGATTGGCCGGACTGCGAAAAGCGTACAGATCGGTGTTGTCAGCAAACGGATCATTGGAGATCATCGGCGCTTCGCGGTGGCTGGAAGACATAAGTAACATCGAAAAGCTGAAGACAGAAAAAATCTTCAGCCACCTGTTTCTGGTAGACATTGTTTTCATTTGCGTTGATTTTAATTTTCAATTTTCATCTCAAAAAATGTTGCTACAAATCATTGGTTGCATCAGTAGGAAGGATCGTAAAAAAGAGAAAGTCCGGGGAACATATTAAACAGGGCGGATATAAACGGGCATGAGTAGTTTTAAAGAAGTGGATTTATAAGTGGTTTTTAAAGGATGTTGCAGTTTGATGTACGAAAGCCTCTGAATAACAGATTGCGATGCTCATCTTTTATACTGGAGCATCCATTCATAAATATTCATGTTGTTTTCTTTGTATGATGGACTTGTTGCTTTCGACCATGCGTCGTGACCCAGTATGCCTGTGGAGTCAGGAAAAATGGTAAGCCTTGCGGCTTTGGCCGGGTTAAAGCTGTTGATCTTTGCTATGAAATCTTTTGTTTCCTGTGCGCTGAACAGTGCATCGGGCTGGTTATGAAATGCCCAGACCGGCAAATTAGCTGCGGCTATGCTTTTGCTTTTTTCAGTTATATCAAAATTGGATGCGCCGGAAATAGGAACGATGGCTGCAATCTTATTTGCAAAAGCAGCGCTGAAGTCAAAGGTCATACGGGCGCCGAGGCTAAAGCCTGTTGCATATATCCTGGTGGTATCTACACGGTAATGTTGTTTTGCATATTCAAGGAAAGAAGCGATCACTGTATTGTCAGGAAC
>JBAVMD010000849.1:0-5143 GCA_049689695.1 Chitinophagaceae bacterium
TGATAAAATGATTGATAACTATATGCCTCCGATTGTATTAAATTTTCCCAAGGACTTAACTGGTATAGATAACCAAGTTATAAAAACATCCAATTATGACAACCAGTTGAGTACATATGATACCAATGCGACCTTGTCGGACAAAATTAATCGTTCTCAAGAGGGGTTTTTACAGATACTTTTTGATTACCTGATTATTCCTAGTGAATGCCAAGTAACATTTGAAAAAAGGCCATATGTGACCTATCAGACAATACAGGAAAGAAATACTTCCCAACAAATTAAACAGTATGCTGATATATTTATTAACAACTATTTTTCCAAGATTAAAAGCACCCAAATTTAAATCATGGATAACTATTGGACAGATTTAGAATGGGAAGGTCAAAAAATATACTTGCCTATTTATACAAAGTTGTTTAGGAAGGTGGAACAAAAATTTGTTGAAGTAATTGAACGGTTAGGATTCGAGGAATGTTTATTTACAAAATTGCCAACTACTTCGCAAAGTGCTGTTCTTAGAAAAGCGTTGCCACGCTTGGCAAAAGAATGGTCTAAGGAAATCGTTGATGCAAAAAACGTAACTTCTAACCCTAAATACCCTGCTACCTATAATTTATGTCATTGGCAATGCGAACCATTTTATTTTTTTCTTCAAAAGGAAAAACCTAATCATCAAGTAAGGTTTTATGATAAGTCAGGATGGTCTTACAGAATAGAACCCGATATAAATGATTTTCGGCTATTCGAGTTTCAACGAATAGAAATTGTGTGGTTCGCAGAACAAATAATTGCACAAAGCATTCAATCTATTCTTATTGAAGAATTGCAATCTCTTCTTAAGTTTTTAGGGATAGAAACCGAAATTGAACGAAAAACTGATGAAGAATTATTAAGCAAAGAAAAGGTAGTTCTTGATCTTACAACACACATACAAGATGTAGGTGTCGTTGAATTGGTGGGATCACACCTGCATGGGCGTCTTTTCATAGAGTCTTTGGACATGGATGTTGATAGTAATTATTATACGGGTTGTTGCGGTATAGGCTTAAATAGGATTGTTAACGCTCTTATTAAAAAGGGTATATCATTATAGTTTTGGCTATGCCACGCCATCGCCTTACAGCAAAATATTCTATATGGGTAAAGATTGCCCTTACCATCTTACTATTTTTTGGCTTGGCGGTAACCGGCTTTTTCGGTTTGCTTCATCGTATACTTCCAGATTGGGGCCCGGGTATGGGGCTGGATGGTAACAATTCTCTTTGCTTATGGATGTTACAAGCTGATCGATTTTATAATGAAGGACAGACGTGTAATAGAGTTTGATGATGACTGGTTATACATCGTTCATAAAAAAGATGGAAGGGAAGAACAGATTCCATTAAGATGCATTGTTAAGTTAAACATGCGACCCGTGAATTTCCGAATAGGGGCTTATAGTTTCAACAGATTCACTATCATTATGTGGACGACTATAACGCAGAAGGCAAAATAAGTGTAATGATAAAGTTAGGAAGCTGCATATCAGATGTGTTTGAAAATAATGTAACTGAGAAAACCCATCTTTCAAATCAAAGCATTGGACACATAGTTTTGATTTTTTCATAAATCATAAAAAACCCGGGCAAATGCCCGGGCCTTACTATGAAATGGTTAATGATCATTTACTCCATCGGATCGGAAGATTGTTCTTCAGGAGATTGCTCATCGCTTAATCTGCGCAAAGTATCCTGTGAACTTGTTCCGTTATTGATACCTTCTTTATTCATCTGGTTGTCAGGAATTACTTCCTCACTTCCTTCACCTTGATCAATCATCGGCTGATCACTTATGTATTCTTCCGGTGTTTCATGTATCATGTCTGAATTATCCGGAGTGATGTTGCTTGAATCCGGTTGCGCCATAACAGGCTGCTGTGCTGGTTGCTCAGTAGCATTCATGTTATTGTCTGTGCTTTGCATTGAAGCATCTGGCTCTGTACGATAAGGGCTCGTTACAGCACTGCCATCTGCATTCATCCATTCTGTTCTTGATTGTCCGCCTTCAATAACTGTTACATGATAAACGTCTTGTCCCTCAGTTCCTTTACCACCTGAAATAGCATATACGTTCACGCCATACATATCTATTGCTTTATTCACTATTTCTTCCGGAACGTAAGTTCTTAAAATCGGGCTCGCTGTTCTTGTAAGCGTTTTTCCATCTTCACGGTAAGAGGCTTCCATCAGTTGCCCGTTTTCACGATATCTTGCCCTGTACCAGTCACCGGATTGTGACCATACTACATTAGTCCCTGCAGCAGGATAGGCTGTTGTAAAAGTCGTTTGTATGGTTGAAGGAACCGATACACTGTAAGCTGCATTATTGGTTGTTGTACGGAGTCTGCCGGTGTTCATTGGATCGTCGGTTCTCATACTATTCATGCTGTCAGGCGGCATAGTATTAGTTGCATTAACCGGCGTAGTGTTGAGATTGCTGTTGGTGTTCTGCTGGTTAAGATTCTGTTGATTCAGACTATTTGTAGTTGTGTTTGTTTTGTTCTGGCTGGGACTGCTTGATGGCGTTGTCTGCGCCATTACCATGCAGGTGCTCCCAATGCATAGAAATGATAAAAGGGTCTTTTTCATATGTTACGTTTTAACGTTTAAAAAAATGTAGACTCTTATTAGTTACAAGGATAATGCCATAGGGGAATGGCAAGGCACAAGGCACAAGAAACAAGGCACAAGTGGGGAACTTCTTGTACCTTGTTTCTTGTGCCTTGTGCCTTACGTTTTAGTCTGTTAGTTCCTCAAAGAGGCCGGTTTCTTTATTTTTTCTCACATTATTGGCGTCGAAATATCGCCCGTTCATAGCTACATACACACCTGGAGGAAGTGTTTGTACAAATCCCATCGCGCTGCCCAGGTTGAACAATCCATCAGAGCTGCCGAATTTGTAAGGGATCATAGCCCCTGTTAAAACAATGGTCTTATTCTTAATTTTTGAAGAAAGGAGTGTGGCAGTCTCAGCCATGGTATCCGTGCCATGTGTAATAATGATCCTGTCTTCTTTTGCATCATGGCAATGATCTGCGATGAGCTCACGATCGAGATCGGTCATTTCAAGACTGTCTATCATCATCAGTGTGCGGATGTCTACATGCACCAGGTTGCGGCCCAGCTTAAGCATTTCGGGCAGATGTGAATCCTGGAAAAAAAGCTGTCCGGTGATTTCGTTGTATTCCTTATCGAAGGTGCCGCCTGTTACAAAAATTCGGATAGTCATGGTGGTTCAGTAGGCGTAAAAATAAGTAAAACAGTTGGCAGTTTGCAATTGGCGGTTGCTCATTTAAATACATCATCGGTTCCTTTATACTCAAACCAATCGTAATATGCTTTTGTTGTAGCTGGTTTTCCAAGTGAGGTCGCATACAGTGCATAAACGCAACCCACAAATCCACCGGCAGTTTCTGTACTTAGAAATTTTGCATCCACGCCTGCTTTCAACAACTTCCAGTCATTGTCGCCGGTTGAAAAATAAAATGCGTAGGTGTTCCCGCTTGCTTCAATTTTGAGCAGGGTCTCATTGCTATTCGTTGGCAGGGATTCGGAAGCCAATAATTCCATATTCTCATCCTTAGTGGATTTGTAAAGCTGTACCACAGGTTGACCGTTTTGTACAGATTTGCATAAGTAATAAAAATGATGCTCGTTCTGAAAAACAGCTATTCCAGCCTTTTCGTTTTCAGCAGTTGCTGAAAATTTAAGAGAAGTGCTTGCCATGCCTTTCAGATGTTGCTGGCGATAAGCAATAAAAGAAGGATTGCCTTTTCCACTACAGGTTTCAGGCCGCAGCTGCATGGATAGCGTGCCGGTTTTTTCGGTAAGACTATACCAGCTTTCTTTAGGCGTTCTAAGAAATATCCAACGGTAATCCAATGCAGGCTTGCTAAAATCATCCTTATAAACCAGGTTTCCGCTGAAAGGATTTTTTACAGCAGTTGTTTGAGCGCCTGAAGGCACGGGGTATTTGTATTGAATTTCTTCGTGCCCGTAATTAATGATAGGCCAACCTTCTTTCCAGATAACAGGCGTCATAAAAGCTTCTCGGCCTGTATTGAAATGATTTCCTTCGTACGGCCTGCATCCCAAAAAAACCGCATACCATTTTCCATTTGGCGCCTGAACAATATCTGCATGTCCTGCGGTGGTAATGGGATTTTTTCTTGAAGGATCGAGGTGCCGCTGCGTTAAGATGGGGTTCTTCTCGTACGGCACATACGGTCCCTCTACGGCCTTGCTTCTGAAAACAACTTCTGAATGATGATAGCCTGTGCCGCCCTCCGCGCATAACAAGTAATACCAGCCATCGATTTTATAAATATGCGGCGCTTCAATCCAAACGGGTTTTTTAGAAACATCAACGCCGCCATTCACGATCATTTTTTCCTCGCCTGTTTTAAAATTCTTATAGTCGAAGGTTTTTATTTGAATAGTGCGATGACCATCCCAAAGCGGTTTGTTATCCGGCGGAATACTGTTGTAGATGATGTATGCTTTATCGTCTTCATCAAAAAAAAGCGATGGATCGATGCCATCCACTTCTCTCAGCCAGTTAGGATTGCTCCAGGGTCCTGCGGGATTAGTAGCACTAATAACAAAATTGCCGCCTTTATCGATCAAAGTGCATACGATGTAATACACCCCTTTGTGATAACGAATGGTAGGAGCGAACAATCCTCTTGAAACACCGGCCCCGGCAAGGTCTAATTGTTCAGGCCTGTCCATGGCATGCCCGATCTGTTTCCAGTTCACCAGGTCTTTGCTGTGAAATACAGGCAGCCCTGGAAAATAAGCAAAGGTGGATGTGACAAGATAATAATCGTTGCCAACCCTGCAGATACTTGGATCTGGATAAAACCCTGCAAGTATGGGGTTGGTGTACTGCTGTTGTTTTTGTGCAATGCTCTGCATTGAGATCAAAAGTAACAGGATTGTATAAAACCTTTTCATAGGTGCGCTCAAATTATAAATTCAAATTCGTCTGTACTGCGTTTTTATTCTTTACAGCCGTTGCGTCGGGCTGGCCTCCGCCAACAGAAACGAGCAGTTTGCCGGTAAAGGGCTGCGGCATGCCGGTATCGTTCATTATAGAAATG
>JBAVMD010000850.1:0-3206 GCA_049689695.1 Chitinophagaceae bacterium
ACCTGGCAGTGACTATGCACTTCCCCTGGTAAGTGATGAAAGCAAAAAAGAGCACCAGGTGCTTAAAGATCTTTTCAATAAAGATTATTCAATGTTCATTATGTCGAGCGCAGTCCAGAACGAGATCAAAAAGAGCATAAAAAAGGATGGAGCCAATGGAATTATGACGGTAAGCAGCATCACTATTAATTATGATGCGCTTAAGCGGCACCTGGAAAAAAAATCAATCATCAGGAAATTCGGTTTTTGAAAAAAATGAACGTATGAAAAATATATTTCTTTTATTAATACTGAGTTTTTTTGCGCTATCACTGCGAGCGCAGGAAAACGTCAATCAGCCTGAAGCTTCCTTGGCGCAACCAAAGATCATGGTTATTCCACGGGTCGGCTCTGGTCAGGATATGAAAGCGCTGTATGATACCAGCATGAATCTGCAGATAGCTCTCACTAAGATCAATGAAGTTTTCCTGAAAGAAGGTGCAAATCTTGTAAGCTTTGACCAGGTGCTTAAACAGGCAACTCAGAATATAACCCTCAACAGATCGTCAAACAACCAGGAAGATTATAAATCAACTGTTCTGGGAATGTCAGGCGCGGATATTTATGTTGAGGTAAAAATTAATGTGGTGCGTCATGAAGCCCGTGGCGCTAATAGCGTAACAATTGTATTGGACGGATACCAGACGGGAACGGGAAATATTCTGGGCAGCAAATCCGGCTCCAGCCCTATAAATAAAACGGAAGACATTGGTTTACTTACCGGGCTGGCGATGGAAACTATCAGTACTGTATTCATCAACCAGATGCGGATGAAGTTCAGGGACATTTACGAGAACGGCCAGTCTATATACGTTGAGTTTTCACTCAGGGCAGACTCGAAATATGATTTCGACACTGAGATCGGGCCGCAAAAAAAACCTTTTTCTGAAGTAATAGATGATTGGTTGCGTGCCCATGCAGTTAAATCAGTGTACAATAACCAGGGCGTTACTGCCAATAAAATTGTGATATCCGACATGCGCATCCCTCTTAAAAATCCCGCCAATCCTCAAGCTAATTATACCGGGCAGAATCTGTACAGCGAACTGCTTAAGTTTTTCAGGTTGCTCAACATACCCATCAAGCGGGAGATAGGGACCAATAATAAAATTCTGATAACTATTTTATAAACGACGATATGAAAAAAATTATGTTGCCCGTGCTGATATTTTGCGCTTGCCTCACCAGGCTATGTGCACAGGATGTTGATACCAGCGCCATTAAGTTGTTTGTAGATCACGGTGATATAATCAGGGTAAATTTTAATCTTGTAAACCAGGTAAATGATTTTTCAGGAGTTTGCAGACGGCTATATACCAAAACCGTACAATTGGTAAATCAAACCAGTGTAGCTGAGCTGGGATACAGTACGTTTGTGTTAACACCCAGGTTTGAAGTGAATAGCATTTCGCTGGATGAGGCAGGCATGGCCAAAATTTATCTTGCGGATTGCGAAATAAGCCTTTTTATATCAAGAAAGGAGTATGGCAGTTCAAGCGGCGCTTCTTATGAATCTTTCTCAAAAAAAGTAACAGGTTCGGGTTCTACCAAAGAAGCGGCAATTCTCAATGCGGTAAATAGTATTTCACCTTATGATGCGCCTCTACTGGCGTTTCTGAGCAGGGCTAAACAAAAAATAGATTTATATTTTCAGGTCAACTGCCACCAGGTTGTAAAGGAGGCCGACCGGGCTTCGGCCTTGCAGGAATATGGAAAAGCCATTGCATTGTACTTTTCTATTCCATCAAGCGCAAAAAAATGCTACAACGACGCTTTTGAAAAGTCAATGGGCATTTATAAAATTTATCTTGAAAATCAGTGCGACACGCAATTATTGAGATTAAAGACTGTGATAGCAATGGCCCATACAAAAGACACTGTATTGGCAAACAGGTATTACAGCGAAGCATTAAGGATTATGAGCGGTGTAAATCCTGTTGCTCAAAAATGTTATTCCGAGGCTAAGGTGCTGATCGCAAAAATTGAAAAAAGATTCGATGAACAGCAGAAGCGTGACTGGGAAATGGAGCAAAAAAAGCTTAATAGCTCTACAGAAGTGCAAAAAGAAATGTACAAGGCAATGGAGAAGATCAATAGCAATTACCAGCCGCCTGCCGCACCCGGCGTTATCATAATAGATAAATAATTTATTGGTTTCTCCTGCTCAATTCAAACAGGCAGGGTGTTACTTCTTCTATAATAAAGTTGCCGGTAAGGCTGCTACTGTCAACAGATATCGAAAAACTTCCTTTTAAGTTTCCTGATATTACTGTGAAGGTTCTGTTTTTCATTTTCAATTTTCCGTAAACATCATAACCGCAAAATCTTCCCTGGAAACTGGCTTTGCTGTTTTGTATATTGTAGATTGTTATCTTTTTATTTGTTGCCAGATCTTCGAATAATGTGTTTTCAAGATCAGCGTATAGATTAGCCGCTGTTTTGGGTTGGCTTCCTTTAGTTTTTACATTGCTTTTCAACGAGTACACCGGTGGCGGCTTAATCACTTTTATACTGGTTGAGTCGGGTATTTTAGGAATTGATGAGGTTTCATTTGTCTCGAAAATAATAGAGGAGGCCCCTAAAGCGCCAGCGGTGACCAAGAACAGCAGTGGCAGCACCAATCGTTTTGTGTTCTTTTTTCCGTGATAATGTTTTGTTTGTTCCGGTTCAGCATCTGGTTTTTCTTTCTCCGATGCTTTACCGCCTGGTAAGCTGTCGTTGCAGATCCGCAGGTTAGATTTTATAGTGGGATCGGTATTTTTTATCTGAAGCGCCCTTCCGTATTTTTCTGCGGCAGCTGCATAATTTTTTGCCTTGTAAAAAAGCTCATTTCCCTGCTGAACCAGTTTTGTATACAATGCATCTGAAACAGCAACAGATTTCATTTGCTCCAGTTCATCATCCCCGGGATATTGCTTTGAAAGCAAGTCAAGTTGATAAAGCGCATTCTCGGGTTCTTCTTCCGCAAACAGGTTTTTCATTTTTTCCTTGAGTTTTTCAAATGAAAAAGCAGGATTCAGTGAAAATGAATAATCTTCCCCGCTATCTTCTGCTTTATAAAGTCCGGGCTGCGGCAGTTTCTTTTTACCTAATATTTCTTTTGAGCTTTCGTACAGGTCTTCCAATGAAATTTTTGCTTTTGTAGCATCAATCCCTTTCCTCAGAAT
>JBAVMD010000851.1:0-1633 GCA_049689695.1 Chitinophagaceae bacterium
GTTCAGGGAAGACGGCGCAGGGGAGGTCAAACAATTCATACTATCTGCGGATGATCTGGATTTCAGGCTCGGGTATAAAGACCTGCGCACTGAAAATGAACCGCAGTTAAAATTGAAAGAAGAAGTACAGAATGATTTTCGCATACCCTTCGATCTTTCTGCGGGGCCATTGCTTCGCGCATGTCTTTATCAATTGGCGGAAAGCAAATATGTGCTTAGCTATGTGATGCACCACATCATCAGCGATGCACAATCTATGGTCATTCTATTGCGTGAGCTGGAACTATTTTACAACCAGGCAATCGGCCAGCAGCAGCAGGCAATAGCTCCACTCAAAATACAATACAAAGATTATGCGGCCTGGCAGCAAATGCAATTGAATGAGCCTGCGTTGCAGGAGCATAAGAACTACTGGCTGAAAAACTTTTCAGGGGAATTGCCGGTATTGAATCTTGTTACGGATAAGCCACGTCCGGCCTGGAAGACTTTTGCAGGTGAAACAGTATTAAGATCTTTCCGCAGAGACACCGCTATAAAACTTAAAGCTTTGTTGAGCGATCAGAAATGCACGCTCTTCATGGGCCTCGTGGCTGTTGTGGATGCCCTGCTCTATAAATATACAGGCCAGGAAGATATTATAATCGGTAGCCCTATCGACTCAAGGGATCATGTTGATCTTGAAAACCAGATAGGATTTTACCTGAATACGCTTGCGTTGAGAACAACATTCAGCGGCAACGATGGCTACAGTGCATTGCTGCAGAAAGTAAAACAGGTGACTGTAAAAGCATACGATCACCAATCTTACCCGTTCGATGAATTGGTAGAAGAGCTTCAGCTTCAGCGCGACATGAGCCGTAACCCGCTTTTTGACGTGTCTGTTGTTTTACTTACCAAAGATGCGATCGATAAAACTGCTCCTGCTGCAGCCAGGCAGGGAGAGATCATCGACAAGGGCTTGCAAAGCCAGGTTAGCAAATTCGATCTCACTTTCGATTTTTCTGAACGCGGTAATGATATTGAACTGAACCTTGTATATGATGTCAGTATTTATGATAGGAACACGGCAGAGCGTTTAGCTGATCACCTGTTATGGTTGACCGGGCAAATGATTGATAATCCCGGTACTGCAATAAACCGCTTGTCTTGCCTGGGCGATGAAGAACGCCGGCAATTATTGAAAACATTTCAAGGTCCTGCCATTCCTTATCCAAAGGATGTTTCACTTATTCATTTATTTGAGCAGCAGGTGCGGCAAAGGCCCGGTTCAATTGCGCTGGTATATGAAAACAGAAGTATAAGTTACGGTGAGCTCAATGAACGCGCCAATCAACTTGCAGGCTACCTGCGTGAACAATATAAAATTGGCCGTGAAGATTTTGTAGCCATACTGCTTGATCGTTCTGAATGGATGATCGCTTCCATACTCGCAACATTAAAAGCAGGGGGAGCTTATGTGCCCATCGATCCCGCATATCCGCAGGAGCGCATCGGATACATGATTGCAGACAGTGGTTGCAAAGCAGTGATCGATGATAAATTACTATCGGCATTCCGTGAAAAACAGCATTTGTATGCTAAAGAGAACTTATTATTAATTAATCAACCTGCCGACCTCGCCTATGTGATCTAT
>JBAVMD010000852.1:0-2165 GCA_049689695.1 Chitinophagaceae bacterium
TCTCTGCCCCGCAGAGAGGGGTCGATTCCCGCCAGGGAATCGGGGGTGAGTCCCTCCCCCTGCCGAGAAGCGAGTTTCCATCCCCATTTTCATTTACCTTCGTTTCCAACCTCTGACTTCCAAACAACGTCTTGATATTTATGAAGCGACTGTTCCTCCTGTTGCCGGCATTAGTGAGTTTTCTCTTCCTGTCAGCCCAAACCGGCTACAACATCCCCATCACCCTAAAGCCTTACAAAAACGCTTACGTTTACCTGGGTTACCATTATGGGAAAAAGAAAGCCTTGGCCGATTCTGCCCTGCTGGATGCCAACAGCACTGGCGCATTTAAAGGCACCAAGTCATTGGCCGGCGGCATATACTTCATTGTTTCTCCCAGGAAAGAGATCCTTTTCGAGATACTGGTAGATAAGCAACAGCAGTTTTCTATTGAAGGTGATACCACCAGCCTGCCGGCAAGCATCAAATTCAAAAACTCAAACGATAACACCCTCTTCCAGAGCTACACCGTTCAGATCAACCAGGCCGGCCGTGAAGCGGCCGAGGCAAACCAACTGGCTAAAACCAGCGATGCCGCCCAGGCAGCAAAGCTGCGCGACCGCGTACAGGAGCTCAATCAATTTATTTTAAAGTATAGGGACAGTATCGAAAAAAAATATCCTTCTTCTTTTCTCACTGCTTTGTTCCGTGCAATGAGGGAGCCATTGGTACCCCCCGCGGCAAAGCATCCCGGGGGTAAATACGATACTCAATACGCTTTCCGCTATTATAAATCGCATTACTGGGATGGCGTTTCGCTTACAGACGATCGCCTTATACGCACTCCCATTTTCGAGGCAAGGCTGGATAAATATTACAAAGACCTGGTAGCCCCCGATCCTGATTCTATCAACCGGGAAGTTGACTATATGCTCCTCATGAGCCGCTCCAATGCCGAGATGTTCAAGTACCTGATGGTATACTTTGTTCAGAAATACATTAACCCCGAGTTCATGGGGCAGGATGCCGTTTTTGTGCACCTGTTTGAAAAATACGTCAATACCGGCCAGGCCGAATTCTTTACAGAGCAGTATAAAAAGCATATGTCAGACAGGGCTTACAGCCTCATGGCCAACCTGATAGGCGCTCCAGCCTCTGACCTGCAGATGGTAGACACCTTGGGCAAACCCACGCCTTTGTATAAAGTGAATGCGGAGTTCACCGTGCTGTGCTTCTGGGACCCTACCTGTGGCCATTGTAAAGAAGTAGTGCCCAAAGTAGATTCCATTTTCCAGGCGAGTTGGAAAGCCCAGGGCGTAAAAGTATACGGGGTAATGGTAGAGGGCGGAAAAGACAACTGGCTCAAGTTCATTCACGATAACAATTTGAAAGACTGGATACACGTTTACCAGACCGATGAGCAAAAAAATGCTGAGATTGCTTCCGGCAAGCCCAGCTACAGGCAGTTGTACGATGTTTACCAGACTCCCGTACTCTACCTGCTCGACAAAGACAAACGCATCATCGCAAAAAAGCTGAACCACCTGCAGATAGATGAGGTGATGAAGCTTAAAAGAAAAAAACCGTCTAACTGATCATCGATATGAAAAACCTTTTCAGAACCGTTTTAGCTGTCGCCCTGCTGTTCAATGCAATTTCTTCCGGCGCGCAAACGCTGTTCACGTACGGCTCAAGATCTGTGAGCAAGGATGAATTCCTGAAAGCATACAACAAGAACAACAATGGTACGCAGCTCACGGAAAAGTCTTTGCGTGAATACCTCGATCTCTACATCCCTTTCAAGCTGAAAGTGCAGGCCGCTTATGATATGAGGCTGGATACGCTTTCATCTCAGCGTGCGGAACTGCAGGCTTTCCGCAACCAATTGGTGCAGGGCTTTCAAACCGATCCGGGAAGCCTTTCAAACCTGGTGAAGGAAGCGTTCGATCGAAGCCAGAAAGACGTTCGCATTGCGCACATTTTTATTCCGGCTCCGCAGGATTCACTCACTCAGGTAGAAAAAGCGCGAACAGATGCCAATGCCGCTTATGAAGCATTAAAGCAGGGAAAGAATTTCGGCGACGTTGCGGTTACTTATTCTGCCGATCCATCGGTAAAAACAAATCGAGGCGATATTGGTTACATCACTGTATTTTCTTTGCCTTACGAATTGGAGAGCCTTGCAT
>JBAVMD010000853.1:0-4920 GCA_049689695.1 Chitinophagaceae bacterium
ATATATTCTTCTGCCCCTGCTTGCCCCAATCTTTTAAAGATGATAGTAAAGTAGCTTCCAGCGCTTTTGTATTTACTTTCTTGCCGCGTGTAGGAACGGCCAGGTCTTTATCTGTCGGCTCAATCAACTGAACTTTTGTAGCAAACCATGTTGTATAGAGGCGTGGAATGGCCAGGCCCAGGATCATACCAGGCAAACCGCTGAATGATTCAGGGCCGCCGGTAGCCAGTATTTCATCAGTATAAAAAGCCACAACGTAAACAGAGTCGCAGATCTTTGCAACAGCTTTCTTGCATTCGAAACCTGCAATCGTTCTTGTTTCATCACTCAGTTTCCACTCCAGCCTGCGCGAGCTGTCTTCTACCAGGTAGTTTTGTTCAAACACGCGTTTGGCGCTCACATAAGTTTTCTTATCCAGGTCGGTTACGATCGTATTTTCCTTGGCAGGGCCAAGTCCCCAGAAATTCTTAGGGCCATCGCCATCGCGATTGAACTTGTACATCGTTTTGTTCTCGTTGAAATAAAGATCGAAATACGATGTATGGAACTTCGCCAGTTTGGATACATATTCTTTATACCAGGTATCGTCTTCTCCCGCCTCAGGCTCGTACTGTCTGTGCACATTTATCTTTCTTTCAAATTCAATTTTCCCTTTCGCAAGAAATTGTGTTTGCGCACCAGCCGATCCGGCAGTAACTGCGAGTGCGAGTATTATGATAATTGATTTCATTTGTGTTCGTGTTTAAAATTTCATGTTCTCCCTTGTGCCTTGTTTCTTGTTCCTTGTTTCTTACGGCGAATTTCTTCGCTGTTAGTGTCCTGCACCATTAGTCGCCGTTGCTGCATTCTTTGTAAAATTCCAGGTGAAGCTCACCAGCCAATACCTGCGTATTGTATTATAACTGTTCTCGTAAATAAAGTTGCTGCTTGCATTTCTTTGTACGCCGATGTTCTGGTCAAGAATATCGAACACGCTGAATCTTACTTCTCCGGCGCTGTTCTTCCAGAACTTTTTTGCCAGGTAAGCATTCCAGCGCACAGCATTCACGTCCCTGTCAAAAACATCTGTTTTCTCGCGAAGGCTGAAAGTTGCTACCGAATTCAACTCCAGGTTCCACGGGAGGAATAAAGTTCCTTCCAATTCGCTTTCAGACGTCCAGTACTTTGTAACAACATCAGGCCGTAAAGAAGATTTGCTGTAGTTCTGGTTGATGTTTGGGCTGAACCTTACGGTATATTTTTTTTCCTTTTCATGCCAGAAATCCATCCTGACATTAAAGCTCTTATTGTCGTTCACGTTCTTCAGGCCATTTACAAAGTTGTTGAACTTGCCCATGGTTGCGCCGCCATTGATGCCCATGTTCAGCTTTATCTTTTTTATCTGGAACCAATAGCCCGTCCACAAATTCAAATTGTAGTTACCATCCACATTCACATATTGGTTGGTCCTGCGGTTCACAGAATCAACAAAAGAGCTGCTGCTGATGGCATTGTCAACAAATGAATAATTGGTGCTGATATAAATATTACGGCTTGTAAGCACTTTGTAATCGCTGAAATTCATTGAAATATTATGGCGGAACTCCTGCTTCAGGTTTGCATTGCCGATCTGTATGTTGAGCGGATCAGTATTCTCACGTATCGGCTGTATCTGCTCAAGGCTTGGCTGGCGCGTATTACCGTTATAGTTAAGGCTTAGCCTGCGCTGCGGACCGAAATTGTACCTGAAGTTTGCCCGAGGGAACAGGTTCAGGTAATTGTAAGTAACAAGTGAATCCTTGTTCAGATCGCGCTGTCTGAACTGCGCATAAGAAATATTACCTCCAAATGAGTAAACAAAATTCTTCTTGTTCACGCGCAGGTTCAATCCGCCGATCTGTGTATTAACGCGGAAAGTATAATCGTTGCTGAACAAAGAATCGCGTGATTCATACTTAGGCACACTGCCGGTAAAAGTTTTGTTGAATGTATTGCGCAGGGCTTCGCTGTTGCTTACCCTGTAGCCGTAATTAATTTCAAGAAATGTGGTCTTCGATAAAGGCTCTGTATAAGAAGCGCGGGTATTGAGCGTGAAGGTCTCAATGCTATTATTTTTACGCTGGTCTACAGTATCCTGGCGCAGGAACATGCCTGCTGTATCGTACGTTTTGTTTTCGAAAGAGAGAAAGCCTTCCGTTTCATTGGTGTTGTAAGTCTGATCAAGATTCACAGACAATGTTCTGCCTTTCTTACGAAACTTATGCCTGAACAGCAGGCTGGAGTTGAACGATTGCTTTTCTCCTTCAGAACGCAGCGAACGAAGGTTATCGCTGAGAAGTATACCCTTTTCATTGACTGTACGACCGGTATAAATTGCAGAGCTGCGGCCAGTTGTCTTGTTAGCGCCTATGGTAAGTTTGAAGCTCGAGAAAGAATCCAGCTGCACATCATAAAAGCCATTGAACTGGTGGCGTATGTTCTGGTTGCGTGTCCTTCTTAATTCGTCGCTGAAATATTCCGTATTTGGCAGAATGGTTTGCGTAAGCTTAAGGCCATTCACCTCAACATTTTGTTTGTTGTAGCGGTAATTCAGGTTCAGGTTCTTTTTATCAGTGTCCCATTTATTTGAGAAATGCAGACCCGCGGTCCAGGCGTTGGGCAATCCTTCGCCATTGTAACGCCCGCCCCAGGTATTGAACTCATCGCTTTCGAACATGGAATAGAAATAGCCTTCCTCTTCATTGAACTGCATGTTACTGCCGCCGCTGAACTTGTCGTTGTCCTGCCAGTTCAACCCGGCCTTTCCTGTATTGGCCATGGTGCCAAAAGCAGCCACTTTTCTTTTTCCCTTGAAAGCATTCAGCATGGCTTCGTTCTCAAACTTGTCAGGCAGTCCGCCTGCCACTCTCGCTTTGCCAAAAAATCCTTTCTTGCGGTCTTCCTTAAGCTGCAGGTTAATGGTCTTGCTTTTTTCGCCATCATCTATGCCGGTGAAAGTAGCCTGGTCGCTCTTTTTATCGAACACCTGAACGGTTTTCACCGCGTCTGCACGCAGGTTCTGTGTAACCACAGCGGGATCATCGCTGAAAAATTCTTCTCCGTCTACCAAAACCTTCTGCACTTTTTCGCCGTGGGCGGTGATCTCACCATTCTTATTTACTTGGATGCCCGGCAGTTTTTTCAACAGTTCTTCTACATTGGCGCCTTCTTTTACTTTAAAGCTGTCTGCCCTGAATTCAGTGGTATCGCCTTTAATACGGATGGCGCCTATTTTCTGGCTCACTACAACTTCAGCCAGTAATTGGCTTTTAAGAATGAGGTTTATCTTACCGATATCAGTAACCTGGCCATCGGCTACGGTGATCTCATCCATGAAATCGGCGTATTTGGGAAATGTGATCTGAAGGATTAGTTTACCGGGCGGCACATTCTTAAGCGTGAACCCTCCGTTAGCATCCGAGCGGGAAAAGGAGACCAGCACGGAATCGGTCTTACGAAGCACCGATACTACGGCATATTGTAATGTCTTCTGGTTAAGGGTATCAGACACAACGCCTTTCACGGATGCGGATTGTGCAAAAGAGAATTGATACGATGCTGTTAATATAACCAGGCAAGCGATAATTTTTCTCATGAAGGTTGTTTCAGTTTTGGGGATAACGCACCACTTGAACGAATGTTTTCGTAGGCGAATATCTACTATTAAACGTAAATTAAACGCCTGAATCATAATTTTAGGTTAAATGGCCGATTAATTATACGAATAAGCGCCAGCAAGTGATGCGCGGTCTTAAAACATTCCATAATGTCTTCAAAAAAAAATTCCAGCAAAGAAAACCATAAGACGGCACAAGAGCATAATAGCCTCCAGGATAAAGGAAATGAGACCGGAATTGCAGCGGGTTCACGATATGAGGATATTTTTTTTGTGGACACCACTAAGCCTATATGGAATTACTCAAGGTTCCAGGGCGACGATATTGCCAACTTTCAAAACGGTACTTTATACCGGGCATACGATCTTTTCGGTTCGCATTCAATGCAGGTTTTAAACACCTGGGGTTATTACTTTTCAGTCTGGGCGCCTAATGCTACGTATGTTTCCGTGATCGGGAACTTTAATGATTGGGACAACACTGCGCATCCTTTATTCGTAAGATTGGACAACACAGGCATCTGGGAAGGATTTATTCCTAACCTGCCAAGAGGCGAAGCTTACAAATACCATATTCATGGTTTTAAAGGAATTAAAACAGACAAGGGCGATCCTTATGCAAATTTCTGGGAGTTGCGCCCGCAAACCGCTACCATAACATGGAGCCTGGAGTACGATTGGAAAGATGAAGAGTGGATGAGCACGCGCAAAAAAGTGAATACACTGGATGCGCCCTGGAGCGTATACGAAGTGCATCTCCACAGCTGGATGCGGCCAGATAAGAACGACGAAGAAGTATACAATAATTACGATGAAATACGCATGCGGCTGGTGCCCTACGTAAAAGAAATGGGATATACCCATGTTGAGTTCATGCCCGTGATGGAACATCCATTTGATGGCAGCTGGGGCTACCAGTGCACAGGTTATTTTGCACCTACTTCACGCTTTGGCGATCCCCAGCAATTCATGACGCTGGTAGATGCTTTTCACCAGGAAGGAATTGGTGTGATACTGGATTGGGTGCCATCGCATTTTCCTTATGATTCGCATGGCCTGTTCATGTTCGATGGAACGCACACGTATGAATATGCAGATATGCGCAAGGGGTTTCATCCTGACTGGAACAGCTATATTTTTAATTATAAAAGGGGAGAAGTAAAATCTTTCCTCATCAGCAACGCAAGGTTCTGGCTCGAAAAATTTCATGCTGATGGATTACGTGTAGATGCTGTTTCTTCCATGCTTAAGCTCAACTACTCGCGTGAGCACGGGCAATGGGAGCC
>JBAVMD010000854.1:0-4198 GCA_049689695.1 Chitinophagaceae bacterium
CTTCAGAACTATGCCCTCATTAACCTGATCCCGCAAATAAAGCGGGTAAATGGTGTAGGTGATGTTACAGCGTTTGGCACCAGGGAATATTCCATGCGTATCTGGCTGAAGCCGGATGTGATGGCAACTTATGGACTTGTGCCTGCTGATATCAGCGTTGCCTTAGCAGAACAAAACGTAGAAGCTGCGCCGGGACAGTTTGGTGAGCAGGGAGGACAATCGTTTCAGTATGTACTTAAGTACACAGGTCGCCTGAAAAATGCCGAAGAATTCGGGAACATCGTAGTGCGTTCTGTTGGTAACGGACAATTGCTGCGCCTGCGGGATATTGCCCGGGTGGAAATGGGAGCGATGAGCTATTCCAGCACCACACGTACGGATGGAAAACCTTCCCTTGGCGTTGCAATCAGCCAGACAGCCGGTTCGAATGCAAAGGAAGTGATTGAAGGAAGCATGGCAGTGTTGAATGAGGCTGCAAAAAATTTCCCCCCGGGAGTGAAGTATATAAATTTTATTAATGCAAATGACTTTCTGGATGCTTCGATTGAGAAGGTTATCAATACACTGGCAGAGGCGTTTATCCTGGTATTTTTAGTCGTCTTTATTTTTCTGCAGGACTTTCGCTCAACGCTTATACCAGCTATCTCTGTTCCTGTTGCCATTGTAGGCACGTTCTTCTTCCTTGGACTATTTGGCTTTACTATAAATCTGCTCACTTTGTTTGCGTTGGTCCTTGCCATTGGAATTGTAGTGGACGATGCCATTGTTGTTGTGGAAGCCGTGCACGCAAAACTGGATAATGGATATCAATCAGCCCGAAAGGCAACAACGGATGCAATGGGTGAGATATCCGGTGCGATAATCTCCATCACATTAGTGATGGCGGCTGTATTTATTCCTGTAAGTTTTATCACCGGATCGGCAGGCGTGTTCTATAAGCAGTTTGGGTTAACCCTTGCTATTGCGATTATTCTTTCTGCGGTAAATGCCCTTACGTTAAGTCCGGCTTTATGCGCCATCTTTCTAAAGCCACATGTGGCTGATGGGCATAAGAAAAAAAATCTCCTGCAGCGTTTCTATGCCGGCTTTAATGCAGCATTTGAAGTAACCACAAACAAATACAAGCGATCAGTATCATTCCTTACAAAAAGAAAATGGATAGCGTTCAGCGGCATTGCAGCTTTTGCAGGGCTCTTCTATTTTTTGATGCAAATAACACCCACCGGTTTTGTACCAAATGAAGACATGGGCGCGGTGATGAGTGATATTTCTTTACCGCCCGGATCTTCCCTGGAGCGTACAGAAGAAGTCACCAAAGAAATTGAAAAAATTGCACACACTATTCCGGAAGTTGCTTATGTGTTGCGTATCACAGGCCGCAGCCTGATAAGCGGTACAGGAAGTAATTATGGAATGGTGATCATGCGTTTAAAGCCATGGGCGGAGCGTGCGGGTGAAGGCCAGGACGTGCAGTCGCTCGTACGGCAAATGTTTGCAAAGACAGCCGGTATCCGCGATGCCCGTGCGATTTTTTTTGCACCGCCTACCATTCAGGGTTTCGGCGTCAGTGGTGGTTTTGAATTTCAATTACAGGATCGCAGTGGAGGAGACATTGCCAAATTTACGAAGGTGAGTAACGACTTCCTTGCAGCGCTGAATCAACGGCCGGAAGTTCAATATGCCTCTACTGCTTTCAATCCTAATTTTCCGCAATACCAGATCCGCGTCAATGTGGAGAAGGTTAAAGAAGCCGGCCTGACTGTTAATGATATATTGGGTACAATGCAAGGCTATTTTGGCGGTGTATACGCTTCTAACTTTAACCAGTTTGGTAAGCAATACCGTGTGATGTACCAGGCTGAACCCCAGTTTCGCGCCAACCAGGAAAGCCTGAATTATATCTACGTTCGAAATGCAAACGGCACCATGGCCCCGGTGGCGGAGTTTATAACACTGGAAAGAGTGTATGGGCCACAGGCAATTTCGCGCTTCAATCTATTCACTTCGATTGCTGTAAATGGTTCACCAAAACCAGGGTTTAGTTCCGGCGATGCCATCAGGGCCGTACAGGAAACGGCGGCACAGATCCTGCCTTCTGGTTACGGGTATGAATTTTCAGGAATGACAAGAGAAGAAATGTCAGCCGGTGGGCAAACCTTATTCATCTTCATGCTGGTGCTGGTGTTTGTTTATTTTCTGCTTAGTGCACAGTATGAAAGTTATATCCTTCCCCTGGCTGTAATCTTATCATTACCCATCGGGTTAGCAGGTGCGTTTGTCCTTGCATGGATGTTCGGGATCACCAATAATATTTATGTGCAGATCACGCTGATAATGCTTGTGGGATTACTGGCTAAAAACGCTATTCTGATAGTAGAATTTGCATTGGCAAGAAGACGACAAGGCATGCCCGTTGTGCAGGCTGCATTAGAAGGTGCACAGGCCCGTCTGCGACCTATCCTCATGACATCCTTTGCGTTTATCCTTGGCCTGGTACCGCTTATGCTTTCAAGTGGTGCAGGAGCAAATGGTAACCGGTCTATTGGTACAGGAGCAGTAGGCGGCATGCTGATCGGAACTGTGTTCGGTGTGTTTGTTATTCCTGTGTTGTTTGTTGTTTTTCAGTCATTGCAGGAGCGCATCAGTGGCGCACCGAAACCGGCATCAGATGATGATACCGCCAACATAAGGTTGGCGCCTCAACACTAAGAACGATAATTCCTGGCTAATACAAAGTATAAAGTAAAGTGAGGTTTAATTCAAAGATCATGAACAAACAGGCAGTAAAATATCTATTCATTATTTCATTACTTGCAACGGTATTGGCATCGTGTAAGGTTACCAAAAGTTACGAATTACCTGATCTTCAAAAAGACGATCGTTTCCGCGGAAGTAATTCCAATGATACAAGCTCTATTGCCGGTTTACGCTGGCAGGAAGTATTTACCGATACCATTTTACAAAAGCTGATCGCGCAGGGAATTTCCCAAAACCTGGATTTACAGGTTGCCTATACACGCATCCGGCAGGCGCAAGCCTATTACCAGCAAAGCCGGTCGGCATTTTTACCCAGCCTCAATGCCAATACCGGAGTAACACGGTCACGGCTATCCGAAGCGCAGGGCTTTGGTATCCGAACCAATGTCACGCAGTTTCAGTTAGGAATATCATCAGCCTGGGAAGCAGACATCTGGGGGAAATTAAGCAGCAGCAGGAGAGCCAGCTTTGCCAGCCTGCTTCAATCAGAAGCTGGTGCAAGAGCAATTCAGACAAGTATTGTTAGCGGCATTGCCAATTTTTATTATACGCTTTTAGCGCTTGACCAGCAACTTGCCATAACTGAGCAAACAGTAAGAAACTGGGATTCGACTGTGACCGCTATGCGGGCTTTGAAAGAAGCTGCGAGAGTAACGGAAGCTGCTGTTGTGCAAAGTGAAGCACAGCGTTATGCCGCAGAAGTAACCATACCGGACCTGCGCCAAAGCATTCGCGAAATAGAAAATGCATTAAGCATATTGATGGGTGCATCACCAACAGCAATTAATCGGGGGCGATTGGAAAGCCAGTCACCGCTTACAGTTTTAAATACGGGTGTGCCCGCACAACTATTGGCGAACAGGCCCGATGTACAGCAGGCAGAAGCCGCATATCGTTATGCGTTTGAATTAACCAATATAGCCCGTACAGCTTTTTATCCATCTTTGTCTATTACAGGTTCTGCCGGACTTTCAAGTCTTACTTTGGGCAACTTTCTGAATCCATCTTCTTTTGCTGCCAGCATTGGGGCGGGCCTTACACAGCCAATTTTCAACAGGCGTTTAAACCGCACCAATTTGATTGTTGCGCAAGAACAACAACAAGCCGCATTGTTTGGTTTCAGAAATGCTTTGTTGGTTGCAGGCCAGGAAGTGTCCGATGCGCTATCGCTGCATGCAACCGCGTTGGAAAAAATGGTTGTTCGTGCTAACCAGCTAACAGCATTGCAGCGTTCAGTTGAATACACAAGAGAATTATTGCGTAACGGATTTGCCAACTATAATGAAGTGATCACAGCCCGTCAAAGTTTACTGGCTGCCGAATTGGGAAGTGTGAACGATAAACTGCAACAGTTGCAGGCAACTGTGAATTTGTACCGTTCCTTAGGCGGTGGGTGGCGCTAAAGCGATCGTTGATTGGCTGGCAGGATACAGCAATCAAT
>JBAVMD010000855.1:0-6297 GCA_049689695.1 Chitinophagaceae bacterium
TTCCAATATCCTTTAGACAATCCCGCACCGCCAACACATATTTCACCCGGCACGCCGACAGGACAATGCCTGCCGCTGTTGTCAAGGATATAAGCTGTTCTGTTTTCGAGTGGACGTCCAACCGGTACTTCTCTCCTGCTATCGATCAATTCTTTGATCTCATAAGTAAGTGAGAAGGTTGTGTTTTCTGTTGGCCCGTAACCGTTGATAATTCTTAATTGAGGATAGGTTGATTTGAGTTGATTGATGTGCGGAACGGAAAGGCGGTCACCACCTGCAAGCACTGTTTTCAACGTAGCGAACAGGTTAATATCTGTTTCCACCAATTCATTGAACCAGCCGGCAGTGAACCACATAATGCTTACTTCATGAGCAACGATGAGTTGTTTCAGCGTATCTGTGTTCAGCATGTCTTCCTGTGAGCACAAAATGAGTCTGCCGCCATTCAATAACATTCCCCAATATTCAAATGTAGCTGCATCAAAAGATGGTGAACCTGTAGCGAGCAATACTTCTTCAGCACTGAAATCTACATACTTCACCCCTTTCACTAAGCTTACGATGTTTCCATGGTCTACCATTACTCCTTTCGGCTTGCCGGTTGATCCTGATGTGTACATAAGATAGGCCAGTGATGAAGGATCGATAGTGACCTGCGGTTTTGAAACCGGCTCAAAGGCGATCAGCATCGCTTCATCATTCAACACAATGATCTGTTCAACATTTACGGCTGGCAAGGATATATTGCTGTTGGTAAGCAGCAGCTTAATGCCACTGTCGTGCAACAAATAATTTATCCGCTCTGCCGGGTAAGCCGGGTCAACCGGAACATAAGCCGCACCTGCTTTTAATATCGCAAGAATGGAGATGATCAGTTCTGCTGAACGCTCAAGGCAAATGCCCACCATATCACCAGGCAGTACATTCCTGCTGATAAGATAATTGGCCAATTGATTTGAACGTTCATCCAATTCTTTATACGTAAGCGTTGACTGTTCGAATACCAATGCCAGTTTATCAGTATGCAATTGGGCTTGCTCACTGAAAAGGTCAACAATGGTTTTATCTTTTGGATAATCGAGCGCTGTATCATTAAAGCTGTTCAGCAGCTGTATTTCCTGTGCTGATAACATGGATAGTTCAGCGATCGGACGAGCAATATCAGCGAGTACCGCCGTCAGCAGGTTCTCGTAATGACCGAGCATGCGTTCGATCGTTTCCTTATTGTACAATTCATCCAGGTAAGTAATGCCTAAGAGAAGGCCATCCGGTGATTGAACGGCGCTGAGGGTGAGCTCAAATTTCGCAGTGATGTCGCCGGTACCTTCAGGGCGAAGGTCCAATTCTCCTAATTTCAATTCTTCACTCTCTGGTGTGTTCTGCAGCATGAACATTACCTGGAATACAGGCGATCGGCTCATATCGCGCTCTACACCCAATGTTTCCACCACTTTTTCAAATGGTATCTGTTGATGCTCATATGCATCGAGCGTGGTTTGTTTTACCTGCTCCAGTAGAAACGTGAATGTTTCACTATCGTTTATTGATGAGCGTAAGGCGAGCGTATTTACAAAGAACCCGATCAACCCTTCCAATTCCTGTTGCTGGCGGCCCGCAATGGGGGTGCCTACACAGATGTCATGCTGGTTGCTGTAACGACGCAACAGTATTTTGAATACGCTCAGCAATGTCATGTAAAGCGTTGCGCCCTGCTCACGGGATAAGCTTTCCAGTTTCTCGAGCAGTTCTTTGCTCAGCATACGCCCAACAGCCGCCCCGCGAATGCCTTGCTCTGCAGGCCTTGCGTGATCGATGGGCAGCGATAACGGTTCTACTCCACCTAATTTCTGCTTCCAGTAAGCAAGCTTTCTTTCCAGCGTTTCGCCTGAAAGATAATTTCGCTGGCGGATAGCATAATCAGCATATTGAACAGGAAGCTCTTTGAGAACTGCTGAACGATTTTCTATATAGCTGTTATAAAGCTCCACCAATTCTTCAACCATCACAGATGTTGACCATCCATCGAATGCAATATGATGGAATACTACAACGAGTGTATGTTCTTCCTCGGAAACCTTCACCAACGACACCCTGAGCATCGAATCTTTGGATAGATCATAAGCACGAACAATATATTCTTCGATATATGCTTCGCGTGTTTGTCCACCTGCAATAATATCCTGCACAGCAATGTGATCTATTTTGAAATCACCAGGGCCCTTGACCAGTTGGTAACCCGTTCCTTCACGCTCAATGATAACAGTGCGCAATACTTCATGGCGGTCAACGATCGTTCTGAATGATTGTTCGAGCGCTTCAATATCAATTCTGCCCGACATACTTACCACCCACGGTATATGATATTGCTGACTGCCTTGCAGTTTGTCAATGAACCAGAGACGCTCCTGCTCAAATGAAAGCGGAACAAGATTGGTGCGATCATAGCGCGTGATCGGCGGCATTACATCGCCTTCATCTTTCAATATGATACGCGTTGCAAGACCGGCAATGGTTGGATAACTGAATATTTCCCGCACCGCGATCTCCCTTCCAGTCTGTTTGCGAATGGCAGAGATCATTCTCATGGCGAGCAATGAATGTCCACCCAACTCAAAGAAATTATCATGTATGCCTGCACGCTCTATTCCCAACAACTGCTGCCAGATGAACGACAATTGTTCTTCCACTTCATTGCGTGGCGCTTCGTAAGCAGCAGAAAGTTCTGATGAAAATTCCGGCTCAGGCAGTCGTTTGGTATCTGTTTTACCGTTTGCGGTCAGTGGTATTTTTTCCAGCTGCACCAGTGCTGCCGGCATCATGTACTCCGGCAATTTGCTTTGCAGATAACTTAAGATAGTTTCTTTATTGAAGCCATCAGATGCAACAACATAACCAACAAGGCGCTTACCGTTTTGCTTATCGGCTTTTGCAACCACAACTCCGTTCGTCACTCCTTCAGCACTTCTCAACGCGGCTGTAATTTCACCGAGTTCTATCCTGTAGCCACGGATCTTCACCTGGTCGTCTCTGCGTCCGAGGTATTCTATTTCACCCCTGACAGACCATTTGACCACATCGCCTGTTTTGTATAAACGCTGACCATTGTGAACAACAAATTTTTCATTCGTCATTTCCGGCAGGTTCATGTAACCGCGGGCAAGTCCATCCCCGCCAATGTATAATTCACCGGGCACTCCGACAGGACATAATTGATTAGAAGGATCGAGTACAAATAACTGCGTATTGGAGAACGGTGATCCAATAGGTACAGTTGCATACGATCTGCTGAGATCAAGTTTATGGATGCATTTGGCAATACCTGCCTCCGTTGGACCGTAGTGGTTGAACAGGTTGCCTGTATAACCAGCTTCGGATAAAATTTTGAGGATATTCAATTGCAGTACCTCACCACCGAACATCAGCATTTTTCGCGGCAGCGGTATATAGTTATCCTCTGTGTATGTCATCCAAAGGGATGGCACAAATTTAACTGCATCGATGCTGTTGTTATTAAGATACGCGGCCATCTTCTCACCATCCGCCATTACTTCGTCAGACACCATATGCACTGCACTGCCCAGTACGAGGGCGGAGAAGAGTATGGAATGTGCTGCATCGGCCGCAAGTGTAGCAACCAGTGCAAAAGATGCACATTCTTTTAATTCCGCACTTTCTATTTCGCCGAATATATGGTCCATTAATGCCTGGTGCTCCAGCAAAACTCCTTTCGGTTTACCTGTAGAGCCAGAGGTATAAATAACATATACCAGGTCTTTTGCATCAGGCTGAATTGTTTTGACAGAAGTCGCCTGCAGCACAACATCCCACTCGTTTTTAATATCGATAAATTCAACGTGGCTGCTTAATGCCGCAGAACGTTGTTTGGTGGAATGATCGGCAAGGCAGAACCTGGCTTTTGTATCTGCAAGAATATATGCAATACGATCATCAGGATAAGCAGGATCGACTGGAACAAAAGCTCCGCCTGCTTTTAGTATTCCCAGAATACCGATGATGCATTCCAGCGAACGCTTAACGGATATCACCACTAGTTCTTCACGTTGCAAACCTTTATGAAGCAAGTAAGCAGCTATTTTATTCGCTCTTTCATTCAATTCGCCGTAGCTGAGTTGCTCGTTTTCAAAAACAAGTGCAATAGCATTAGGTGTATGCAATGCATGCTCTTCAAAAATATCTATAACGGTTTTGTTCTTTGGATAATCAACTGAGCTGATGCCCAGCTCATGAAGCTGTTCAATTTCACTTCCGGCAAGCATCGGCAGATGCTGTATGGATTTTTGCTGAACAAGCACAGCTTCCAGCAGGTTTGTATAGTGATCCAGCATTCTTTCAATCGTCTCTTCCTCATACAAGTCGCGCAGGTAAGTGAGCGAGAGATGCAGACCCTGAGGCGATTGAACCGCAGTAAGATTGAGTTCGAACTTGGCTGTGGGATCGCCGCCAGCTTGCGGGATCAGGTTCAAGCCATTCAATTCCAGCACTTCGCTTTCAGGCATGTTCTGCAATGCAAACATTACCTGGAATACAGGAGTACGGCTCATATTACGCTCCACACCTAAGGCCTCTACCACTTTCTCAAATGGGATCTGCTGGTGTTCGTAAGCATCGAGCGTAGTTTGTTTTACCTGCTCCAGCAATGCATCAAAGCTGATGCCATCTGTGAGCTGCGAGCGCAATGCAAGTGTATTCACGAAGAAACCGATCAATCCCTCTACTTCCTGTTGCTGACGTCCCGCAATGGGTGTACCTACACAGATGTCCTGCTGCCCGCTGTAGCGATGCAACAATATTTTATACACGCCAAGCAGCGTCATAAAAAGTGTAGCGCCATGCTCACGGGATAAGTTCTGCAGTTTATAAAGCAACTCTTTGCTCAATGTGCGGCCAGCCACGCCACCACGAATACTTTGCTCAACCGGGCGCGGATGATCAACAGGCAACTCGAGATGCTCAACACCACTCAACTTTTCTTTCCAGTATCCGAGCTTTCTTTCCAGTGTTTCGCCGGAAAGATAATTACGCTGCCAGATGGCGTAGTCTGCATACTGAACAGGTATTTCTTTAAGAATGGCAGAACGATTTTCCGAAAAACTGTTATATAGTTCCACCAATTCTTCCACCATCAGTGAAATAGACCAGCCGTCGAATGCGATGTGATGGAAGACCACAACGAGGATATGTTCTTCGGGTGATACTTTCACTACAGACACCCTGAGCATCGGGTCTTTTGAAAGATCATACGCCCGAACAATATATTCCTGTATATATGAATCATTGCTTTGGCCACGCGCCGCAATATTTTCCGCAGTGATGTGATCAATGTTGAAATGATCTCCATTTTTGATCTGCTGGTAACCCATGCCTTCTTGTTCGGTGATAACCGTACGCAATACTTCGTGGCGATCAACGATGGTTTTGAACGATTGCTCCAGCGCAGCTATGTCGAGTCGACCTTCCATTTTCACTACCCAGGGAAGATGATAAGGCAATGTACCCTGCAGGCGATCAATGAACCAAAGGCGTTCCTGCTCGAAAGAAAGCGGAATGAGATCAGTACGATCATAGCGTTCGATCGGTGGCATCACATCGCGTTCATCTTTCAACATGATCCGTGCAGCAAGACCAGTGATGGTTGGGTATGCAAATATTTCGCGTACTGCGATCTCTTTGCCTGTTTGTTTGCGAATGGCTGAGATCACTCTCATGGCGAGCAACGAATGTCCGCCAAGTTCAAAGAAATTATCGTGAATGCCTGGCTGATCAACACTTAGCAGATCTTTCCAGATCAACGCTAATGTTTTTTCTGCCTCATTTCGTGGCGCTACGTATTCTGAAGATGTGAAGGAACCATCGGCTTCAGGCAATTCCTTCCTGTTCACTTTGCCGTTTCCCGTGAGTGGGATGCTTTCTAATTGCACCAACGCGGATGGGATCATATAAGAAGGAAGTCTCTCCTGCAGGTATTGTAGAATAGCATGCTGATCAAATTGATCTTCCCTTACTACATACCCAACGAGCCGCTTGTTATTTTGTTTATCAGCACGTGCAATAACTACAGCTTGTTTTACTCCGTCAATCTGTAATAAAATATTCTCAATCTCTCCGGGTTCAATACGATAACCTCTTATTTTCACCTGCTCGTCTTTTCTGCCGAGGAATTCGATGTTTCCATCGGGCAGCCAGCGGCCGAGGTCACCGGTTTTGTACATCGTCCTTCGACCTTGCTCAGGATCGTTTCGGTGCAGCCAAACAGAGTTTGGCTGTACATTCCAATAT
>JBAVMD010000856.1:0-13971 GCA_049689695.1 Chitinophagaceae bacterium
AAAGAATGGAGAGCATTTACAGCAAGCGCATTCGTGCTGGAAAAAGAAGAACTTATTTCTTCGATGTAAGAGCTACCCGCGGAAATGATTATTATCTCACCATTACTGAAAGTCGTAAAAAGTTCAATGCCGATGGGTATGACAGGCATAAGATCTTTTTGTACAAAGAAGATTTCAACAAATTTATTAAAGCTTTGGGCGAAGCGGTGGATTATGTGAAGACTGATCTGATGCCTGACTTTGATTTTGACGCATACAACCACGACCAGCCGGAGAATGAGTCAGAAGACATCGCGGCAGAAGTTGAAAGCAGTGGCGGCAGCAATGGTTCAGGCAATGGCGCTACAGCTACGATCACTCCGGCTCCATCTCCCAGCATCAGTGCCAGCACTCCTGCAAGCAGCAGCAGCACTGAGGAAGTAGATAAATGGTAAACAAGATTTTTTAGAGATAAAAAAAGCCTTCCTACCGGAAGGCTTTTTTGTTGGCAGATAGGGGCACATTAAACGTATCTGTTTCTTTATTCAGCTCATCCTTCCAAAACGCCACTTAAATTATTAAAACACTGTGGATTAAAAAAAATCGAAGGTTTCTGCTTATAATAGGCTGATTCCTTACCTTTAAACCTACCTAAACAAAACTAATGATTATGAGAAAAGGGTTACTGCCATTGGCAGCCTGCCTGGCTATCGCGGCCATTGCTTGCTTTAATTTCCGCCTTACAAGTTCTCAACCCGAACAGCCTGTTGCGCAGAGGGTATATCCCAGAGTTATAGAAAAAGATGACGAGGAGAGTGAGATGGATGAAATGGACAAGGCCATCAGCCAGGAATATGAGCGCACAAAAGACCCTTCATCAGGGAATGTCCCGCTGGAAAGACTGATTGCCGCAAAGGCTTTTCAGGAGGCAAAATTTCAATCCCAGATCAATCAGAATCCGGTTCCCGGCATAACCTGGGCGGAGAGAGGCCCTAATAATGTAGGCGGCAGGACCCGCACAATTTTATATGATGCAAATGTTCCTGCAGGCACCAAGGTTTGGTCTGCAGGTGTAGGCGGCGGATTATGGTATACCAATGATATTACAGCTGCAACGCCGGTATGGAATAAGATAGACGACTTGTTCGATAACATGGCTATTACTTCCATAGCCCAGGACCCGGGCAATCCCCAGATCATGTATTTCGGTACCGGTGAAGGATGGTTCAACGTTGATGCTATCCGCGGTCTTGGTATCTGGAAGAGCATTGATGGTGGTACAACCTGGACTCAGTTAACCAATACCAATAACAGTACTTTTTACAATGTTCAGAAAGTTTTCTGCCCCGCGGCTGGTGTAGTGCTGGCAGCTACACGTGCGGGAGGTGTGCGCCGCTCAACAGATGGCGGTGTGGTCTGGACGCAAACACTCGGTTCTTCCGTAGCTGTTGGGCCGGTTAACAGTGCAGCGGATATTGAAAATATTTCAGGTGGCAACGTGTACGCAACACTGGGAATTTTTGATGTGGGCGGAATCTACCGTTCAACAGATAATGGCGCCACATTTGCGTCTATCTACAATTCAGCTACTGATGAAACAAGGATTGAAATTGCCACAGCTCCTTCTAACCCTGATATTATTTATGCATTGGTATCGGATGTCAACGGGCCTGATAACGTTGCAGGCACTGCCGATGACAACCGCATCAAGAAAATAATGCGCACCATTAATGCTACAACTGCGGTTCCTACATGGACAACGCTTTCTGTTCCATCCTGGTGCGATCAGAACCCCGCTGCACTTTCTACAGACTTTACCAGGACTCAATCATGGTACGATCTGATTGCGAAAGTTGATCCTACAAATGCAGACATCGTATATATTGGCGGTGTAGACGTGCATAAAACTATCAACGGCGGTACGTCATGGACGCAAATATCTTCCTGGACAGCGGGAGGAGCTTGCGTATTTCCTTATGTGCATGCAGATATTCATGATATTGCCTTTAAGCCGGGAACCCCTGCTGAATTGATCATAGCAACAGATGGTGGTTTGCACCGCTCTACCAATTCCGGCACATCGTTCACTGAAAGGAATACAGGCTTCAACATTACCCAGTTTTATGGCGTTGCCATTCACCCAACGCTCACCAACTACTTCCTGGCCGGCGCACAGGATAATGGTACGCATAAATTTACTGCTGCTGGCCTGAACAATACAGTTACGGCCACAGGCGGCGATGGAGGCTTGTGCCACATTGACCAGGACAATGGAAATGTCCAGATCACTTCATTTACGGGAAATAGTTTTTCCGTTTCATCTGATGGTGGAAACTCATTTATTTCGCTCGGTTTTTCAGGCGGTTCCTTCATTAATCCTACGGATTATGATGATGCGTCAAATAATCTTTACGCGGGATTTGCCGCCGGTTCATACCTCCGCTGGCAGAATCCGGCCGGTAACGGACCAGCCTTTTCTCAGTCTGTACCTGCTTTCAGCAGTGGCACCATCACACACATCTCTGTTTCACCTTCTGTTGCCAACAGGGTTTATTTCGGACTTAACAATGGCTCGGTGGTGAGAGTTGATAATGCAAACGGAACCATAGCCGCAACTGCCATACGCACAGGAACAGGTTCTGTTTCCTGCCTGGCCGTTGATCCATCTAATGAAGACCACATGTTGGTCACGTATTCAAATTTTGGCGTAACCAGCATATTTGAAACACTGAATGGTACAGCAGGTACTCCCACATGGGCGAGCGTTGAAGGCAACCTGCAAGACATGCCTGTGCGTTGGGCAATGTTCGATCCACGCAATTCTGATTGGGCTATCATTGCCACCGAATTAGGCATCTGGTCAACAAATAACCTCGATCCTGCCGGGACTACTGATTGGGATCCTACCAATGCAGGCTTTGCGAACACCCGTATAGATATGCTGCAATACCGCCCGTCTGACCGCACAGTGGCTGCGGCCTCTCACGGACGTGGATTGTATACAACAACAATTCCGGCGGCAACAACGCCAAACATCAATTTCGAGGCGGGAGTTGCTAATACCGTTGAACAGACTGTAGCTACCAGCGCTTGCCGGGGCTACCGCGACTTCACTGTTAACATGCTTATTGAAAACGCACCAACAGGTAATGCCAATCTTACCCTCGCTGTAAGGGCCGGCAATACTGCTACACGAGGCGTGGATTTTGAGTTTACAACCAATGGAAACTTTGCAGTTCCAAGCAGCACGCTCACTTTCCCAACAGGCTCTACCGCCCCAAGGGCAATTAGCATCCGCGTGTATGATGATGCAGAAGTTGAACCAACAGAGCAGTTTATTATTGATTATACCATCGGTGGCGGAACCGATGCAATAAAAGGAACGAGTTACCAGAGCTATTCATTATTAATAACTGATAACGATGTTGCGCCTTTTGCACCGGCCGCTACTACCACATTCACTATTGGCACCAACGCCAACGCCATAAATGCCCAGTCTCCTTTGAGAAGCGACAGGCAGAAACATAAGATGCAGATGCTGTTCACTGCTGCACAATTGACTGCGGCGGGAATGACGGCAGGAAACCTAACGTCTATGAACATGCGGGTAGTGACCAAGAACAGTACACAACCATATCAGGGATTTACTATCAATATCGCAAATACAGCCACAACATCACTCACGAATTTTGTAGGATCGGCTGCCTTTACCCAGGTGTGGACCGGCAACTACTCGAGTGTAGTAGGCGATAACACCTTTACGTTTGGCACCGGCCCGGGTAGCGTAGGTGCGTTTGCCTGGAGCGGTACCGGCAACCTTCTTGTACAAATATGTTTCGACAATTCGCCGAGTGCGCCAGACGGTTTAGCGGATATAATGGAAGGAAACAATACAGCCATTGCCGCCGGAACCAGGGCAACCGCATACTCTAATTTCTCAACAGGAGTTACGCCTGGTTGCTCATTGCCCGCAGCGCTTATAAGCGATGCGAGGATAAGCGCCACCTTTACAAGGGGTAATGTACCGGCTACTGTGCTCAATACAACAAGAACTGAATACTTTGGCCCGAATGCAGATCTCTATTTCTATAGTGGTTCAAATATCGTTGCACGCCTGCGCAACCTCAGCGGTCACGATTATGGCTGTACGCAGATAACTGTTGACAGGGCAGGAACCGGCGCAACGCCATTCTGGAATAACAATCCGGCCAATTACCTGATGGATAAAACAGTGACAGTAGTACCTGCCAACAATAATCCATCCGGCAGTTACGAGATCACGCTGTACTTCACGCAGGCAGAAGTGAATGGCTGGCAAACGGCAACTGGGCAAACGTTCAGCAACATCCAGCTTATTAAGGTGGGTACTAAGATATCTGATGTAACGCCTGCCAATCCGAGCGGAGGCGGAACGGTGAATATTGTCACACCAACACGAGGTACTTATGGTACCGGTTCAACACTTATATTTAGCTTCTCCAACGGATTCTCCGGATTTGGTGCGGGTGTGGCTGGTATTGCATTACCTGTTGGCCTGCTTGACTTCACCGGAAGACTGAAAGGGAATAACGTGGTACTTGACTGGAGCACAACATTTGAAACAAACAGCAAAGGTTTCGATATTGAACGCTCTTATGATGGTACAACGTTCACCAGAGTTGGATATGTTGGCGCAGCCGGAAACAGCACCAGCAAGCGCACCTATGTATTTACAGATCCTGAAATTGCACAGGAGAACAACTATTACCGCCTCAAGCAACTTGATGCCGATAATAAGTTCGAATACAGCAAGGTGGCGCTCGTTAAGAATCCGAAACTGTATGGCGGAGGATTTAAAGTGCTGAACAATCCATTTGCAACAAACATAGACATCCAGTTTGCAAAAGCGCCTCAAGGCACAGCAGATGTGAAACTGTATGATGTTGCAGGTAAGGTGCTTTACCGCAGTACTTACCCGGCAGCAGGCCAGACGAGAATGCGCATTGACCTGTCAGGTACAAACCTGAGTGCAGGTACGTACGTACTTGAAGTGGTGGTTAATAATGAGCGCTATGTTGAAAGAGTTATTAAGAAATAAATTATAAGTAAAATAAAAAAGCCTGCTTCGGTTGAAGCAGGCTTTTTTTTGTTTTCGATATGATTATTTTCTTTTAGCCTTAAACGCATTGATCAGTCCATTCGTTGAAGAGTCATGCGAATTCACTTCTTCTTCATTCACCAGTTCCGGCAATATTTTATTAGCGAGCTGCTTGCCCAGTTCAACGCCCCACTGATCGAAGCTGTAAATATTCCAGATAACGCCCTGCACAAATATCTTGTGCTCGTACAAAGCTATCAGTTCACCAAGCGTAAATGGATCAACCAGCTTTACAAGAAATGAATTGGTAGGGCGGTTGCCCGTGAACATTTTATAAGGAAGCAATTCATCAGGAACATTTTCTTTTTTCAGCTCATCTGTTTGCTTTCCATTCATGAGCGCTTCCGTCTGTGCAAAAAAGTTCGACAACAATTTCACGTGATGATCGCCGATAGGATTGTGTGAAACAGCCGGCGCTATAAAATCGCAGGGGATCAGCAATGTGCCCTGGTGGATCAATTGGTAAAAAGCATGCTGGCCATTGGTGCCGGGCTCGCCCCAGATAACAGGGCCGCTCTGGTAGTTAAGGTTCGCGCCATTACGGTCTACCGATTTACCATTGCTTTCCATATTGCCCTGCTGGAAATAAGCCGCAAAGCGGTGCAGGTATTGATCGTAAGGAAGTATTGCTTCTGTTTGCGCCCCAAAGAAGTTGGTGTACCAGATGCCGAGCATTGCCATGATCACAGGAATATTCTTTTCAAAAGAAGTATTCCTGAAATGCTCATCTGCGGTATAGGCGCCGCGCAGCAATTGTTCAAAATTATCGTAGCCGATGGTGAGCACGATAGACAGGCCGATAGCGCTCCATAAAGAATATCGTCCGCCAACCCAGTCCCAGAACACAAACATGTTCTGCTTATCGATACCAAATTTTACTACTTCTTTTTCGTTGGTTGAAAGCGCCACAAAATGCTTTGCCACATGCGCCTCATCACCCGCATGCTCCATGAACCAGTTACGTGCGGTAAACGCATTGGTCATGGTTTCCTGCGTGGTAAATGTTTTTGAAGCGATGAGAAAAAGCGTTTCATCCGGTGTGATCCTCTTTAATGTTTCAGCTATATGCGTGCCGTCTACATTGCTTACAAAAAAAGCCTGAATGCCTTCTTTCCAGTAAGGCCGCAGGGCCTCCGTTACCATAACTGGACCCAGGTCGCTTCCACCAATACCGATGTTAACGATGTATTTTATTTTTTTACCGGTATAGCCTTTCCATTCCCCGGAATGCACGCTCTTGCTGAAGCGCTCCATCTGGTTTAATACCTGTTTTACATCCGGCATAATATCCTTTCCATCCGCCATTACAGCTCCACCGGAAAAATTACGGAGGGCGGTATGCAGCACAGCCCTGCCTTCGTTGCGGTTGATCTTTTCACCATTGAACATGGCTTCGATAGCATCTTTGAGGCCGCACTCATCTGCAAGCTGCATCAGCAACCGCAGTGTTTGTTCAGTAACGCGGTTTTTTGAGTAGTCGAACAATATCTCATTTAAGCTGAGAGAGAATTTACTGAACCGTTGGGGGTCCTGCCTGAAAAGCTCCTGCATGTTCGTGGCGTTCATTTCCTCATGATGGGCGGTCAAAGCCTTCCAGGCCCTGGTCTGTAGCGGTGAAATTGAAGGGAACATCCTGATTTATTTTGATGGTAAAAATAGCGAGCAAAGTCCACCCGTACCGTTATTTTACGAGTAGTTATTCTTCGTAAAATAACTTTTAAAACTGAATTTGGCCTAATGTAATATCAATGTGGGAACGGGTTAAGTATAAACCCCTAATCGAGGCAAAAAGCGGACTTTTTGCTGGCATACGTAAAAACTGCAATCTATTTTGTTGCCGCGTTTGTTGATAAACGTTTGTTGATCGTATCCTTTCAAAAAAACCGATTAAATCTGAACTATGAAAATTTCTACACTGGTAGTTTTTTTATCAATTACAGGTTTCACTACGCTCCAGGCAGCACCTGCAGCACCTTTTCACACCGATAATATTGTATTGAAGAATTTTCAGGCCATCGCCGCACCGGGTGGTGCAAAGGTTATCTGGGAATTTACATCGGAGGAAACAAATGTTACCTGCAAGGTTGAAAAAAGCACCGATGGCATTAACTTCCAAACCATCCGGACACTGGTATTGGTTTCAACCCGTCAACAGGCGCTGCATTCGATCATTGATAAAGAGGCATCAGGCGAAACGTTCTACCGCCTGCGCATAACCAAGGAATCATACATTCCTTATGTATCACCAATTGTATCAGTAACCATCAACAGTGGTTATAACCCTTCTCCGGATGCACCGGCGTCTGTGACAATTTCCAATTCGGTTTTTGGCAATCTTGCTTTGCAGGAAGAAACCATGTGGTTGCAGGTAGTTGACCTCAACGGACAAAAAAAGATCGATGAGACTGTAAAAGGCAGCGAACTGGAACGCAGTTTCAAGCCATCGTTCAGCCGTCTGCCATCAGGTTATTATGTAGTGAGAGTAAATGATACAAAGCACAAGCCTTTGTTGAATAAGATAGTTTATAAGTTTTAAGAGCTAATCCAATATCCATATACAAGCCCGTTTTTGAACCGTACCCGAAAAAAGGTTCTGAAACCCCAAATGAACCGGCCATTTTTTATGGCTGGTTTCTTTTTTAAAGGAACAAGGCACAAGGTGCAAGGGACAAGTAAGAGACAAGAAACAAGGCACAAGAATGACCTAATGACCTAATGACTTAATGACCTCTACAACTTTCTCCACCATTTCCTCCGTTATATCCAGATGCAAAACCATTCTCAATTGTGTTGGTGTCATCGGGATGGCGAGGATGTTGTGCTGCTTAAATTCTTCTGACAACTGCTTTGCTGTTTTGTTTTTTACTTCAAAGAGAATGATGTTGGTCTCTACAGGAAGCATGTCTCCGGTAAATTCTTTTTCCCGCAATGCCGCAGCGATCTTTTTTGCGTGAGCATGGTCCTGCGCTAATCTTTCGATGTGATTGTCCAATGCATACAATCCTGCTGCGGCCATATATCCGGCCTGCCGCATGCCGCCGCCAAATACTTTTCTTATACGCCTGCTTTTTTTAATGAATGCAGCATTGCCGATCAATATGCTGCCGATAGGGCAGCCAAGCCCTTTATTCAAACAAACAGAAATACTGTCGAAAACTTTTCCATACTCCTCAGGCGTTTCTCCTGTTGCTACAAGCGCATTGAACAGCCTTGCGCCATCCAGGTGCAATTTTAGCCCATGACCATTACACACTTCGCGAATAGCGGCGATATCATCGATCGCATAACAACCGCCGCCGCCACGGTTAGATGTATTTTCTATGCACACGAGTGAAGTATTAGCCCTATGCACATCGTAAGGATTGACAGCGGCTTCTACCTGCGCGGCAGTGATCTTTCCATTGATACCGTCAATCGTTTTTGTCTGAGCGCCCGAATTAAAGCTTATTCCACCGCCTTCATATAAGTATACGTGCGAAGTTTTGTCGCAGATCACTTCATCGCCCGGTTGTGTATGACATTTAATAGCAATCTGGTTGCTCATGGTACCGGTGGGACAGTAGAGCGCAGCTTCCATGCCGAACATCGTGGCAGCGCGCTTCTCCAGCGCGTTCACTGTGGGGTCTTCTCCAAACACATCGTCGCCTACATCGGCCTGTACAATGGCCTGCATCATTCCCGGCGTTGGTTTGGTGAAGGTGTCTGAGCGGAGGTCTATCAACATATGTTTAGTAGTTATTGGTCATTAAGTCATTTGGTCATTGGGTCAGTAGGTTGCGTTTCTAAAATTGAGAATACAATGACCTAATGACTAATGACTTAATGACAAATGACGGAGTGAATGTCAACGAAAATAAAGAACGGTTGCATGCCGATTGCAAATTTTTTTTTAATGTTCGTTAAACTACATGCGTCCGTTGCATTCCAAATTGCCGTAAACAAAATTCGTAGCACCCTAAAAGTATAGCCATGAAATCAACAAAAATCAACTTGAAGTTTTTACCCGGAGCCATTTTGTTTTTATGCGCCTCTGTTTTGTTTTCGTGCCAGAAAGACGAGAGCGTTGCACCTGCTGTAAGCGAAGAAGAAGCAATTACAATGTCAGAAGAAAATGCAGCTGCAGATGCAGAGTATGAAGAAACTGCAGAGATCGGTCTTTCTGCCGAAGCTGATATGGAAGCAGCAGCCAGGGCCGGCCGCAATAATTTCGGCGCAGGCATTACTGCCAACCTGGACCTGTTTGCAGATCTCGGATTCAGGTTAGGGCCTTGCGCACAGATCACCGTTACACCTAACGATACCACCTACCCGAAAACAGTTACCATAGATTACGGTGCAGGCTGTATCTGCCGCGATGGCAAATTCAGGAAAGGAGCCATCATTCTTCACTACACCAAACCCCTGCGTGTTTCCGGCGCTGAGCTTACCATCACATTCCGCGATTATTATGTGAACCGCGCACACATCGAAGGCAAGAAGATCATCAAGAACCAGACACAGGCAGGCGTTCGCCAGTATTCTGTAGTAGTGATAGACGGAAAAGTGACCTGGCCTAACGGTCGTGGTTTCAAATATGAAAAAGTAAAGACCGTAACGCAGGTAAGAGGATCAGAAACCCTTACGGTAAGAGATGATGTGTATTCGATAGAAGGCCGTTCTAAAACAACTTACAACAATGGTGTAACTGTAAACAAAAATACTGAGTCGCCGCTCATTAAACCGGTTGAATGCAACTGGATAGTGAAAGGTATTCTCAAAATAAAGATCAACAACAGGGAATTGTTCCTGGACTATGGAAATGGTAATTGCGATAACAAAGCCATTCTTAGCTGGAACGACCACGAAAGAGAGATAACCCTTCCGTAATACTGCGTACCCAACATTTGAAGCCGGTCCTTTAATGGGGCTGGCTTTTTCATTTCATGAAAAGGAAAACGGAACGCGGATCATTAGGATTATTAGGATTTACGCTGATAAATGTTATTTACATCTTAACTGATAATTTCAAAAATAAGCAAAGATTTTTATAGTTATTAGTTAAGATGTTTATTAAACTTATCAGCTTAAATCCTAATAATCCTAATAATCCGCGTTCCGTTTTTATTCTAAAACTCGTTCACAAATCCCAGCATCGCTTCTTCATTCTTCAACAAACGCACATTCACAAATTTTCTCTGAAATGAACCGGTAATTATTCCCGAAATAATAATCTTCTTATCAGGAAAGCGGCGGGAGATCTCTGCAACATATTCTTCCGGCTCAAAGCGCTGCAGGTAGGTGATCACATGTGTATATAAATGCGTTGCGGGTTTTGCATTACAATAGTCAGCAAGTACATCCAGCGATACATGCTGGCCCATCATTACGGTCTTTGCGCCATTTTTTTTCAGCAGGTATTGCATCACTAATACCGGCAGTTCGTGCCGCTCAAATTCAGGCGTGAACAAAACTATTACAGGCAAATTTTCACCGGTGGGTTTTTCGAGTCCGTTCAATGCAACCAGCACTTTCCTCAAAATAAGATTGCTGGCAAAATGTTCCATGGCCGGCACCACGTGTCCGGTCATCCATAGCAAACCCACCTTGTTCATGAAGGGGTAGAGAATTTTAAAGATGGCCTTTTCAAATGAGTAGTGAAGAATGCAGGTATTGATGATCTTTTCAAAACGTTCTTCATCGAAATCAATGCTGGCTTCCAGCAGTTGGTTTACATATACCTCGAACGGATCGCTCACCACAAATGTATCCAGTGTAAACTGGTTGATCTGTTCTTTGCTCAGCGCTGCAATCTTCGATATCTTATAGCCGTTATGGTAAAGGGTGGAGATCTTTAACAAATGTTTGAGGTCTTCATTACTGTACATCCGGTGATTACCCGTTTTTCGCTCGGGTTCCATCAGATCATAGCGCTGCTCCCAGATGCGAAGCGTATGCGCTTTGATACCGGTCAGATTTTCAATATCACGGATAGTGAAAACGTGCATAGCCAAAAATATTAATCTTGGCGGGTTATTGTAATAATTTCTTAGTTCCGGCAACAAATAATCATCAACGGGTATGCTGATTAGTCAATTAGCTAATTAATGGTATTTTTGCCCGAATCTAAAAACAGAAGAATCAATGCTGAACGACCTCCTGGTGATCTATTTCATACAGTTCCTGCTGGTAATGCTACCTGCACCGGGACTGGCAAAGATGTTTGAAAAAGCGGGGGTTCCGCCTTCCAAAGCCTGGATGCCATTTTACAATACCTGGGTTATCCTGGAAACCGCCAACAGACCAAAACATTGGTTCTTCTGGCAGTTCATCCCGGTAGTGGGCTGGTTCATAACCATGGGCATCTACATAGAATGGGTGAAGACCTTTGGCAAATTCAGGTTCTATCAGCATGCCGCTGCCGCCCTCGTTCCTTTTTTCTATTTTCCTTACATCGGCTATAAGCCAACCGAGAAATTCATTGGTATAAAAGGAGTGCGAGCGCACCGGAAATCGGCTGCCAGGGAATGGGTAGATGCGGCCATTTTCGCCATAGTTGCCGCAACGCTGATCCGCACATTTATTTTTGAGGCGTATACCATACCCACGGGTTCAATGGAGAAGACCTTGCTGGTGAATGATTTTTTATTTGTGAGCAAGCTAAGCTACGGGCCACGGCTGCCTAATACGCCACTGGCCGTACCGTTCGTGCATCATTCGCTTCCGGGCAGCAATGCACGGTCGTATTCCGAGCTCATTACCATACCTTACAAGCGCTGGTTTGCCGCGCCTGTAAAACGCAACGATGTGGTGGTATTCAATTTTCCTGCAGGTGATACGGTGATTAATAAAGAAAGATTTCAGTCGGAAGTGCCATATTACCAGGTGATACGTGAAATTGCCAATGGCAATGTAGAAAGCGGGCGGCAGTTGGTATTATCCAACCCTGATCAGTTCCCGCTTATTGTGAGACCGGTTGACAAGCGTGAGAATTATATCAAACGATGTGTTGCCATAGCCGGCGATACGCTCGAGATACGCAATGCAGTGCTCTACATTAATGGCAGGCCCGGCGAAGTGCCGCCTCAGTCGCAGATAAAATATACTGTTGTTACCAACAGCCAGCCGCTGGACGAGGACATCATGAACGAACAATATAACCTCGACATTTCCAAGCCCGATGAAGTTGCACAAACCGGTAACCCGAATGAGTTTACCATGCTGCTTACAGAAGCGGCAAAACAGCAGATGATGCAAACGGGATTAGCTAAATCCATCACGCCCCAGCTGAATGCGCCTTACCCGGTTTATCCGTACGATACCGTTCATCGCTGGAACGAGGATAACTACGGCCCTATATGGATCCCGAAAAAAGGCGCTTCACTTACACTCACCGCGGAAAATTATTCCATTTATGAACGTGCTATCCGCGTATACGAGCACAATAAGCTGGAAATGCGCGATGGAAAATTTTATATCAACGATCAGCCCGCAACGCAGTATACTTTCAAAATGGATTATTATTGGCTCATGGGCGATAACCGGCACAGCTCACAGGATTCCCGCTTCTGGGGCTTTGTACCGGAAGACCATGTAGTGGGAGAGGCCTGGCTCATCTGGATGAGCTATGGAAATGGATTAAGGTGGAACAGGTTGTTCAAGACGATACATTAAATAAGTTATGAATCACGAAACCTATCAGTTCTCCTACGAAGTATATAATTCTATTGACGATCTGCAGGAAGAAGACGCCTGGCTTTTAAAAGAAGCACAGAATGTAACGCAATACGCTTATGCACCTTATTCTCATTTCCAGGTAGGGGCCGTGGCCAAAATGGCAAACGGGGAGATTGTTGCAGGCAGCAACCAGGAGAATGCATCGTTTCCGGTAGGACTTTGCGCTGAAAGGGTACTGCTGGCAGCTGCCTCATCTCTTTATCCCAATGTACCGATAAGTATTTTGGCCATCAGCTACAACAGCACCCTGGCCAAAAGCGATCATCCTGTAGCGCCCTGTGGCATTTGCCGCCAGACCTTACAGGAATTGGAAGAAAGACTAAAACATCCCATTCGCTTAATATTGGGAGGAATGGAAGGAAAAGTGTTCATCATACCTAAGGCGAGTTCGTTGTTGCCGCTGGCGTTTACGGGAGGAGAGTTGGGGGATATATGATCTACCTGGCATAGATACCTGCTTTATGCGCTATAGCGGGATCTCGCGGAACAAACCGTATATCGATGCTTACCCGCGAGACAGGTGTATTGTTCGTGTAAGAGCCATGGTGTAAATGATAAGCATCAAATACCAGCAGCTGCCCCGGATTGAGCGATACAGCCTGGTAATCTCCGGCACCCGGCCTTGTTTCAATATGGATGGAATTATTCCCACCTACACTTGTCAGGGGAATCCATGCGTTCAGCGTACCAGGCATAAGACCATATTTGGGATCCCCGTCTGTATGAAAAGCCGAAGCGGTGCGGCTTCCTGACAAATGACAACGAATACTTGGCGGAAACTGAAAACTGCTGATCTTCCCCAGTACAGGTTCTAATACATTTTGTTTTATTTCGTTGCATGCGCCGCGTATTTCCTCCACAGTTGCCTTCAATTGGTCAATGCGGTAACACAGGCGTTCAACGTAATTGGCAAAAACAACGGGATCGGGCAATTCATGCAGCTTTTCTAGCTCCATTATTCCCAACGTGGACTTTGCCCAACCTGCCAGATCAATTACAGAATCATCGTATGTAAGAACAGGCATGACAACTCCCTCGGCAAACATTTTCCGGAAAGCAATCTTCATAAGTATACCTCTTTAAAAGATCAGCCACCCGCCATTTTGGAGTGGCTGATCATATATCTTAAATCTATCTCTGTT
>JBAVMD010000857.1:0-2363 GCA_049689695.1 Chitinophagaceae bacterium
GGCAGGGCAATGCGTCGGGAACCTGATCTCTTTTTCATCACCCGTTCTCAGTTCAGGAAGCGATCGTACAATATAAGGTATCACGTCACCTGCGCGTTCAGCCAGCACGGTATCACCGATCCGCAGATCTTTTTCCCTTATTACTTCTTCATTGAAAAGCGAGATAGAGGTGACCGTTACACCGCCAATAGGCGTGGGGTCTATCTTGGCTACTGGCGTAATAGAACCGGTGCGACCTACCTGGAATTCAACACTGCGCAGCTTGCTGGTTGCCTGCCGCGCTTTGAACTTGTAAGCCATTGCCCAGCGCGGGTGATGGGTGGTCATCCCCATCTTATCCTGCAGTTCAAGCTCATTTACCTTTATTACCATGCCGTCAATTTCATACGGCAGCTCGTCGCGCTGTTTTTCAAATTCCTTGCAATATTCAATGACCCCTGTAATTCCCTTAACTACTTTCTTTTCCTGTTCAGGGCAACGAAAGCCGAGTTCCCATAACAGGCGCAGGCTGCCCGAATGTGTATCCAACAGATCAGTTTTTTTTGATGCGGCGCCTTCTTTATGCACGTAACTGATGTGATAAAGGAAAGCTTCCAGGCCACGCTTGGCCGCCTCGCGTGGGTCTTTAATGCGTAAAGTGCCCGAGGCGGCATTGCGCGGATTGGCCAGGGGTGGAAGGTTTTGTTCGGCCAGCCGGTCATTGTATTTTTTAAAGCTCTTTTTGCTCATCATTACTTCGCCCCTGATCTCTACCTGCTGAATGCCGTAATCAGAAAAAGGAGCGGATAGCGGAACGGAGTATATCTGTTTTATATTGATGGTTACATCTTCGCCGGTAACGCCATCGCCTCTTGTAACAGCGCGCCGGAGGTGATCGTCTTCATAAATGACCGAGATGCTGGCCCCATCGAACTTGGGCTCAATGCAATATTCAATTTCATCCAGTTTGGTGATCTCGCGGGCCTTGCGGTCCCAATCAACCAGGTCGTGCTCGTCGTAGGAATTCTCCAGGCTCAGCATAGGCACCAGGTGCTGAACGGTAGTAAATTCACGAGTGATGGCAGTGGCTATGCGTTGCGTAGGGGAACCAGGGGTAATGAGAGAAGGATCGTCCTTTTCCATTTTTTCCAGCGCCTTGTACAATTGATCGTATTCGTAATCACTTATCAGGGGATCGCTCTGAATATAATAGCGGTATTCATGAAACCGCAATACATCGCGAAGCGATGAAATGTCTTTTGGATCGATGGCTGGCAGGGCGGATATGAACTCGCTGGTGGACTTATTGAGTTTTTTGGTGAGGCTGTCAGTGTACATAGTGATGATAAATAATGAGCAAATTAGCAAATACGACAATTAGCAAATGATATCTGTGTATTTTAATATGATTTTGAGCGCCGATACATTTTTTATAAGGCATTTTCGCATTTGCATATTTGCTAATTTGCTAATTGTCTATATTTGAAACCGGCATAAGCCTTATCCTAATTAAGTCATTTAACTAGCTTGCACATGTTGAACGAGAGTAATCCGCGGGCGGTCAAAAAATTTCAGCAGGACCGTGAGTATTTCCAGATCGGGGTTTCTATTGATTGCGTCATTCTTGGATATGAGAAGGGAAAATTGAAAGTTTTGCTGATCGAATGCAAGCTGAAGGAATATGAAGGCCTTTGGTCTTTGCTGGGTGATATAGTGCGGCCCGAAGAAGATATCGACGAAGCTTCTTACCGCATTTTAAGGGACCGTACCGGGTTAGACGATGTGTTCCTGGAGCAGGTGCAAACTTTCGGGAGTGTGAACCGCCACCCCGGCGGAAGGGTGGTCACCGTAGCGTATTATGCCCTCATCAATATTCGCGATCACCAGACCAACGAGCCTGACAACCAGCTTCACTGGCACCTGGTAGACGATATTACAGAAATGGCATTTGACCATAAGACCATTCTCAACACCACGCTCGGCAAACTGCGCACGCGCATTATGGAAGAGCCCATCATCTTTAACCTGCTGCCAAAAAAATTCTCTTTGCGTGAGTTGCAATCAGTCTACGAAGCTGTCCTCGGCTCAAAACTGGACAGGCGCAATTTCCGCAAGAAAATTTCCCTTTCCGACTGGCTCATTGATCTGAATGAGTTGGAAACCGATGTTACCCACCGGCCGGGCAAGTTGTATGCTTTTAATTTCCAGAAGTTTTTGCAGAAGAACTAGAGTTTAGGTTTCGTGTTTAAGGTTTCGGGTTTCGGGTTCTTTACGGTGAGTTAGCACAAATAGCAGTAGTCTTGTGTTTTATCTCTTCCTACTCGCTACTTCCCACTCCCTACTCGCCACTCACCATTGACCTAATGACTTAATGACCCAATGAC
>JBAVMD010000858.1:0-2621 GCA_049689695.1 Chitinophagaceae bacterium
GATTTATGAACCGCACATCATTAGCAAACACAGAGTCTCCCCAATTCCCTTCAGTTAAAGCATGGTTCGAACTGTCGCTCTTTGTCCAGAAGAAAGCAATTACCAATAGTACTATTATCAATAAAGACTACTTCATCGGATTGTGCATAACAGTTGTATTGCCGCAACTTCACCCAACCTCATTGCTTTCATCTGTCCTTGCAGTAAGAGGCTCTAAGAAGTGCATCTACAACAACGGCATCAGTAATTAGGTTTATAGCTCAACATTGTTGTTCCGCAAGGGAAAGGCTTAGACTTTAAAAAAGTAAAGGTTTGAACTCCCTCATCTTTTTTAAATATAGTCGCTCCTTTACCTAAACAAAATGGGTCGAGCAGGAAATAAAATTCGTCAACCAAATTGTTTTGAACTAAAGAAGAAGCAAATGAAGCACCTCCATAAACTAAAATATTCTTGCCCTCTGATTTTTTGAGTTTAGGTATTTCATCGTTTAAGTTACCCTTAAGTACATCGGTATTTTTCCACTGACCGTGAGTTGCAGAATTTGAAAAAACAAGTTTTGGAGTTTCCGAAATTCGTTTCCCAAGAGCGAAATCCTTATGGCCTGGATTTGTAGCTACTTCATCCCAGAACGGTATAAGTTCTTCTGCGGTTTTTCTTCCAAGTAAGATGGTGTCCACGTCTTCCAGGTTCTCAACGCAGAATTGTATCACTTCATCATCCCACTTGAAATCTTTTCCAGCATCTTCCATGTTGACATAATTATCCAATGACATGTGCATTTGTAATTTTAGGTTTCGCATTCTGAAAGCTTTTTAGTTTACAATTAAATAATAAGCGCTTAAAAAGTAGCCGGTTTTTCATTCAAATCAGAGTCCAGAAAATCATTAATCATGGGTAGCAGCCAACTTTGATGCTGCATGAACATGCCTATATGAGTTGTGCCCGGCAGAATGGCCAGCCGTGATTTTGGCAACCCATGAAATTCACCCTGTTTTCCACCACCCTTAGCCCGGTACAGTTCCAGTGCATGTTCATAGCGTACGCCATCGGCATCGCCAATAGCCATGAATATCGGTGCCTTTATAGCTCTTACATCTTTTGACCAATCATAGGGCTTCAGATCTATGCTAATCACTTTTTTTAAAAATTCATCAAAACGAGCAGGGTCTCCCCCAAGACTATCGTACTGTTTTTGTATCGTGGTGCCTTTAAACATATCGGCGTTAAACGTAGCAAAGCTGTCCACGGCTTCGGGCCACCATCCATGCTGTGCATACGGCGCTGAAACAACGACGAGCCGCCGTAGCTGCCCTGGGTGGCGAACGGCAAACTGAAACGCAACGCCGCCACCCATGCTCCATCCCAATATATCTGCACTGTCAATATTCAGGTGTTTGAGCAGGCCCGATACATCATCAGCCATGCCTTCGTAACTAATTTCACGCGCAATATCTCTTGTGCGGCCATGACCCTGGAGTTCCGTTACAATCACTTTGCGGTCTTTCGCCATCAGCGGAATGATGTGCGACCAATTAAGTGGTATGGTTAGATAGGAACCATGCAGCAATACAATTGGTTTGCCGTTGCCGTATACCTCATAATACATTTTTAATCCGTTGACATCAGCATAACCGGTTTCGGCCGGCTTTATATCGGGGGCAACCGTTTCTGTTGTCTCTTTTAACGTAGGCTGTTTTTCTTCTTTTGGCGATTGGCAGGATGTCAAGGCTGCTATAACAGCAACAGCCCACATGCCTGTTAAACATTGCTTGCTCATATCTTGTAAATTATCAATGTGTTTTGGATATCGCCTTAGAAATCTTGCTATTTTTTAAAATCTTATCGGGCAGAGAACACCCGATTGTAGTTCTTTAGGCATTGGATTGGCAATACCCTTTTTGTAAACATACCTTTCTTCCATCTGTCCCACTGCAAAATTGGAATGTTACCCATGCCTTTTATGCCGGTAGGAGTATTACGAAACAGCAGCCTCTCGGAATTTCTGCATAAACTCAACAGGTGTTTTACCCGTTTTCTTTTTGAATAATTGGATAAAATAAGAACTATTTGAATAGCCTAATTCTTCTGCAATTTGCGAAACGGAAGATTCAGCAAAAGCGAGCCTTCTTTTCGCCTCAAGAATCAACCTTTCTATTATGAGCTGTGATGTTGTTTTATTTAAGCATGTTTTACATATTCTATTTAAGTGCTTTTCACTCATGTGCATCAGCAATGCATAATCCTTTGGATATTTGTACTCTTTAAAATGTTTTTCTATAAGCTGATCAAATTGTTTCAGCTTGCTTAAATATTTTAAATTTTTGCTTTGTAAGATCTTATCAGGTAAATATATTCTCGACAATTCAATATACAAGACATTCAACAGGGAAGATATCTTTTGAAATTTAAGTAAGTCAGTATGCTTGTATTCATCAACTAATTCAGAAAATATTTCATTTATTTTTATGCGGGGTTTATTCTTTAAAAGTATCAACGGATTATTACGCAGGCAACAATAGAAAGGATAGTTGTCCACTTTTTCATAAGTGAAATTCAAATCAAAATATTCCTTGGTATGAAAAAATATATATCCATCTATATCCATTGAAAGGTTCCAATC
>JBAVMD010000859.1:0-2331 GCA_049689695.1 Chitinophagaceae bacterium
CTCGATCCCTCACCCCGGCCGCTGCAAGTCTGAGTACGTACTGCGGGGATTCGGGATGACAGTGAATCATTCAAAAAAATGAGCAATATGAAAAACAAATTTCTAAGAAAAGCCTTTCTTGTCTTAACAATAGCAGCAGCCTGCCTGCCCATGCATGTTCAATCGCAATCCCTGCCACGCAGCACACCTGCTGCTGAGAAATTCAATGAAAGGGCGGTAGCAGATTACCTGGCAGCGGTAAAAGAAAACAAGCAGGACCTGCACAGCCTCATGATACTTCGCCATGGAAAAGTAATAGCTGAACATTGGCTGGGCGATAATGCACCAGACAAGCCGCATATTCTCAATTCAGTGAGCAAAACATTTACTGCAACCGCAATAGGGTTCCTGGTATCGGAAAAGAAATTGAAAGTTACTGATAAGGTGATCTCCTTCTTCCCGGATCAGCTACCCGATACCGTTAGCCAGTACCTGAAAGAACTGGAAGTAAAACACCTGCTCACCATGTCTGTTGGTCACGATGTAAACCTGGTGAACACGCAACGCAGAAATCAGACTAACGACTGGGTGAAACTGTTTCTTGCAAACCCTATTTACGAAAAACCCGGAAGCCAGTTTGCATACAATAGCCTGGCCACTTACATGCTGTCTGCGATCGTTCAGAAAATATCAGGCGAAAAGCTCATCGATTACCTGAGGCCACGTTTATTTCAGCCTTTAGGCATCACCGATCCGCGTTGGGAAGAATGCCCTAAAGGTATAAGCGTTGGAGGCTGGGGACTGTTCGTGAAAACGGAAGACATGGCCAGGCTGGGTCAATTTATTCTGCAGGAAGGCAAATGGAATGGAAAGCAATTGTTGCCGAAGTCCTGGTTCAAAGAGGCAACCGGCAAGCAAATCTCATCACTGCCTGCAGGCGTTAAAAAAGAAGATGTAAAAGTGAAGCCGGAAGACAGCGACTGGCTGCAGGGATATGGTTACCAGATGTGGAGGTCACGACACGATTCTTACCGCGCAGATGGAGCCCGCGGACAATTTATAATTCTGCTGCCAAAATACGATGCTGTAATTGTCACCACGGCCGACGTAGGTGATATGCAAGCAGAAATCAATCTTATCTGGAAGTATCTGTTGCCAGCTTTTCTTTAAGCAATGAATCTAAAAACGCTTTCGATTCGTTTTTGTACACAGCTACCACGTGGGTTCTTACATAATCAGGAACAGCGCTGATCTTTTGGTTGGTGAGCATCGTTATGGCGCTTGAAGGCTTTAAGGGCATGTGGCAATCTATGCAATTGTTCTTAATGGCATTATTCATTCCACCGTTCTTTTCATCAAAACTGTGCGCAACCTGCTTATGGCAGTTCATGCAGCGCTGAGAAAATACTTCGATGTTATCCCTTTCTTTTAAATGCACGTTGTGACAGGAAGTACAGGTAAGATCATTGCTTGCCTGAAAGCATTTACTGAACATCATCAATTGGGTTTGGTTGCCATGCACATCGAGATTGCCCGTATCTACCCGGCCGAAATCAGGGATATAGAAATTATTCAGGTTATCACCGGGCTTGAAGTTGAACAATGATTGCTGCACATCGCGAAAGCCTGAATGACAGAGCGCGCACATATCATTTTTTTGTATGCGGTTCAGGCCGTGAATGCTCGTCATGAACTTATTCTTCTGCTTATCCTGCGGATGATCTGTAAAATATTCCACATGCGCAGCAGCCGGACCATGGCATCGTTCGCAATCAATTCCATAAGTGATCTTTCCTTTTGCAAATTCTTCCTGCATTACCACACCCTGGTAAGTCTGTTTTACATCAACATAAGAACTATGGCAACCGAGGCAGTAAGAAGGAATATTGCGGTCGAACTTTGCATCTGTTGGCGGAAAGCCCGGGCTGTTGCCCCATGCATGCTCTGCCATGAAATAAGAAATGGGAAGCTGAGAGATCTTCTTTTTATCATTATAATACAAATAGGTCTGCGCCTTTCTGCCCGAGCCAACCACTATATCGAACGGATGCGACAATACTTTTTTTCCATTACGCAAATATGATTGGTAGTACCTGCCATCGATCTTTTCCATCACTACCGATGTGCTGTCGTTGAACCTGAAAACATTTTCGCCTTGCTCAAAACTTTCCTGAACAGCAACTGGCAGTACGTTATTGCTGGTGTTGAAGTGTGCGGTCTGAATATAATTGTCGTAAACCTGCTGATGGCATTTCCTGCACGTGTTGGAGCCTGCGTATGCAATACCTCTCATGTCGGTATCGCTTGCATCGGACATGCAGTTGGAAAGCAAGATCACGCACAGCATTATGA
>JBAVMD010000860.1:0-6809 GCA_049689695.1 Chitinophagaceae bacterium
ATCCATCGGAGCCCCACCCATTGGAAAATAACCAGATGGCCCATAAAAAAGCATTGATGACAAAATAGGTGATCAGGCTTCTTTTAAAATTGGCGCGCTTTCTTGCCAGCTTCCATAAATGCTCATCGCGGGGAGGAGTGTCCATAGTAAAGAGTTTGGACAGTCAAATTAATGAAAAGTTTCGAGTTTCGGGTTTAAGGTTTCGGGTTCTTAGGTTTGAGCGTTTGATAAAATAATTAGGGTATTTATTGATAAATTTTACCGTAGAGAATAAGAGGGCGCAGAGTTTTCACGCGAAGACGCAAAGGAAGACGCAGAGACGCAAAGGATTCGTTTAAGCTTTGGGTCTCTGCGTCTTCGCGTGAAACTAAAACTACTTAGCAGCAACAGTCTGATAATACTGTTTCACCGGCAACTTAAACACCCTTCCTTTCTGAAACCCGGTGAACTGATTGTAAGACGTAGAGTGTGCAGTGGTCCAGTTCTGGAAGGCGGGGAGGTTTTGCGCGGCGCCGAATATCCATTGATTGTATGCGTCGAACATGCCTTCTTTTAATAACTGGCGATGATATTCGAATAATCTGAATGGGAATTTGCCTGCTTCTTTATCAAACCATTCCAGTATAAAACGTGAACGTAGCACAGTAAGACTTTCAGGACTAATGCCCTGCGCCACCTGTGCAGATTCCTTAGCCATGGTTTTAAGATAAGAAGCAACGAAAGGATTTTTTACATCCTGCTTGTTCTCGATATTTGATTCGAAGAATAATTTTTTATAGCCGTCCAGCAGCAGGTTCTTGATCTCAGCTGTACGCTTGCTGTAGCTTTCCAGGTTAAGAAAAATTTCGCCGTAAATGAGTCCCCACACTTTATCATGCGTCATGTAGTAATGCTTGGCCGCATTGTAATAATTACCAGAATAGTTCGGGTCTACTTCTATTCCTTTTTCCCAGAATTTAATAGCGGTATAATCCTGCTTGGTCCAGAGCATTTCACCGTACTCATTGTACAACATACCGCTGTTCGGAAATTTTTTAAGTCCAGCCTTATACAACTTCTCGCATTCTTTTCTTTCTTCAAGGGCTTTATATACCATGCCCAGCATCTGGAACGATTGTACATCGGCATCCGCACGTTCAGGCAAAGGCTTTGCCACCTCACGCGCTTTTACAAAATTGCGCTGCAGGTAATAAGTGAAGGCAAGGTCTTTCAGCAGCTCCAGGTCGTTGGGCGCTTTTTCCAGCGCACGGTTCAGCACCAGCACGGCATTATTATAATCGGCCTGGCGTTGAAAAGTACGTGCGGTTTCATGCAGGGTCTTCACATCATCCTGTGCAAAAGATGCAAGGCTGAAAACAATGAAAGCTATGAGGAGCGTGCGTTTTTGCATAGTTGTCAAAGATAGGCGATGTGAAAATTTGAAAATGTGAAAATTGCTCAATAAAGTCACTTGGTCATAGGGTCATTAGGTCATTAAGTCATTGAGTCATTCGCTATTAAATCAATGACCTAATGACTTAATGACCAATGACCCTTCAGTCAATCAAATGTGTTAACAACCCGTCCCTCAATTTTGGTTCAAACCAGGTTGATTTCGGAGGCATAACGTTGCCGGAATCAGCGATGTCGAACAATTGCTGGATGCTTACAGGGTGCAAACTGAATGCCAGAGCCATTTCGCCGCTGTTCACCCTTTTTTCCAATTCGCTCAGGCCGCGGATACCGCCTACGAAGTCGATGCGCTTATCCGTACGCTGGTCTTTAATACCCAGCAACTTATCCAGGATATTGTTTTGAAGAATGGTTATGTCCAGCACACCGATGGGGTCATCGGAATAGCTGCCCTCTTTGGCCTGCAGCACATACCATTGCTTATTCAGGTAAAGCCCGAATTCATGCAGTGAAGGTGGTGAAACAGGGGTTGCCGATTTCTGAACAATGAATTCGTCGGATAATTTACTAATGAATTCTTCTTCTGATAAACCATTCAGGTCTTTCACCACGCGGTTGTAATCCATGATCTGCAATTGGTCAGATGGAAAAAGGGTAGTGAGAAAATAATTTGATTGCTCACCCGCCTTATTGCCCAAAGCCTTGCGCACTTTAGCAGCCGAAGCCGCACGGTGATGGCCGTCTGCAATGTAAGTAAGGGGCACCTGGCTTTTGAAGAGCTCCGTGATGGTTGTGATAACAGCATCATCATTCACAATCCAGATGGTATGGCTCACCCCATCAGGAGCTTTGAAATCGTAAACGGGATGATGCGTTTTTTTCCATTTTTCGATCAGTTCGTCGATAGACGAAACATTTTTATAAGCAAGAAAAACATTTCCTGTTTGTGCGCCTGTGGTCTTGATGTGATTGATGCGGTCCTGCTCTTTATCAGGACGCGTGAACTCGTGTTTTTTAATGATGTCATTTTCATAATCATCCACACTGCTGCCGCATACGAGGCCGGTCTGGCTGCGCGCACCCATCACCAACTGATAGATATAATAGCAGGGCTTTTCTTCGCGGAACAGCACTGTGCGCTGCATGAAAGCCTGCAGGTTCTCTTTCGCTTTTTCGTATACCTGTGATGAATAAACATCCACGCTGTCCGCAAGATCTATCTCAGGCTTTGTAATATGCAGGAAAGAATTTGGATTGCCTTCCGCTTCCTTCCTTGCCTCCGCGCTGTTGAGCACATCATAAGGTTTGGAAGCCACCTGCTTGGCAAACTGGGGTTGAGGGCGGAGGGCTTTGAAGGGAACTATTGATGCCATTTGAATTTGTTTTATTTATGGGGCGTTATAACGAAGTTTCGGGTTTAAGGTTTCAGGTTTAAGGTTCGTAGAAAAGATGCGTTCGCGGCAATAATATCAGCTAATAATATCGATCACAATCTTAAAGAACCTTAAACCCGAAACCTTAAACTTTTATCCTCTTTTATTAGCAAACTCTTTCATCAGTTCCGTTACCGCCTGCACGCTTTCCATAGTGAGTGCATTATAGAGCGACATCCGGAAACCACCTACTAAGCGGTGGCCTTTTACGCCCACCATTCCTTCCTGCTTGCACAGTTGTAAAAATTCTTTCTCCAGTTCTTTATCCATCACAAATACCACGTTCATTTTACTGCGGTCTTCGTGTGCTACGGTAGCTGTGAAGATCGGCAGGCTGTCGATGGTGTCGTATAAAAGCGCCGCCTTCTGATCGTTTATCTTTTCAATACCTGCTACTCCGCCCTGCTGTTTCAGCCATTTTAATGTAAGCATGCACACATAAATGGCGAATACGGGAGGGGTGTTGAGCAATGAACCAGCTTCGATATGCTGGCGGTAATCCATCATGCCAGGCATGGCGCGGTGAACGCGACCGAGAATGTTTTTATTCACCACAACCATGTTCACGCCGGCTGCGCCAATGTTCTTTTGCGCGCCTGCGTAAATGAGCGCAAAGCGGTTGAAGTCCATGTCGCGGCTCAGGATATCGCTGCTCATGTCAGACACCAATGGCACATTGGTTTCCGGTATCGAATGCATCTGCGTGCCTTCGATGGTATTGTTGGTGGTGTAATGAAAGTAAACGGAACCGGCAGGTATCTCGTAATTCTTTGGAATATACGTGTAGCCTTTGTCCTTAGAGCTGGCTACCACGTTTACCTGGCCGTACAGCTTTGCATCTTTAATAGCCTTGAGCCCCCAGGTGCCGCAATCCAGGTAAGAAGCGGTTTCCGATTCGTTCAGCAGGTTCATAGGTACCTGTGAGAACTGCGTGGTAGCGCCTCCATGCAGGAAGAGTATTTCATGATCATCATCCAGGTGCATCAGCTCTTTTGCGAGTGAGCGCGCCTCATTGATCACTTCATAAAATAATTCTGTGCGATGGCCTATTTCAAGGATGGAAAGACCGGTCTGGTTGAAATCCAATATGGCCTGGGATGCCTGTTCAAAAACTTCACGTGGAAGAACAGAAGGCCCTGAGTTGAAGTTGTGCTTTATTGTTTTTGCTGCTGTTGTCACTTGCCCGGGAATTGGTAAAGGGGCAAAGATAGGGGGGATTGGGGAGGGTTAAAGGGGGTGGGATGCATCAATGTTCCTCTGCGCCTTTTTCTCTCCATGCCGTATTGATCCATTCAAACTCTTTCAATTCTTCGGCTGTAAATTCTTTATTAGACAAAGTCTTCAGATCCGGCTGGCCGGCGTTCACCCAGGCGGTATACCAGAAGCTGGCAACACAGTAAATGGATTGCCGCATGCGGCGCTCGACCATATTCCTTAGTTGATTATTGTAAGCAAGGGTGTATGCCGTAGAATACTGCTTTACTACAACATTATTCCGCGTTTCAAACGCAAACCGTTTGTCAGGCGGAAACGATTGGCTCAGCGTTTTCTCTATGCGCAGCACAGAATCCGCCGCGGCCGCACTTTCCAGCACACGCTGCCAGATGAAGTTGCCGGGCGAAGCGATGTAATCGGCCTTGCCGATAAAGAAATCCCATTCTTTTTCCGCGAGTAGTTCCGGTATGCGCGATTCCCAGAACCCATGAATACCGGTTTGGCCGGTCAGTTGCCCGTTGTGATTGCTGCTGGCATGCAGTGGAACATGGGCGTCGGAAATATAATGTCCCAGCTCCGCCGAAAGCTTCAGGATCTTTGCCTGGTTCTTTTCTTTAAATGCATTGGTGAGCCGCTGCAGCATCTGTTGTATCCACCACGGCACGATGCCGTACCGCATAAGCGTGTCTTCGGAATGTTTCTTTACGGCGTCATTCCATTTCCTTGGCAGTGAGTCGTACGGGTAGTGACCATAATGATCTATATCGATATAATGGCGTGCTCCTTCTTCTTTCACTGCATAGCGCCGTTTGTCAGGGTCAACCGCATGCTCGTGCAGGAAGCTGATGTTCGGTTTATACAGTAACATCATTTCCGGCGGCAGCAGGAATACTGAGTAATAGTTGATCTGGCGGTGGGCGTAAAAGCCCCAGCAGAAGGCTGGTTGGTTACAGAGCGTGAAGAGTAGTATAATAGAAATTTTGCGCATAGGACTCACCCGCGGCTCACCCCCGATCCCGCAAGCGGGATCGACCCCTCTCTGCTGCGCAGGAGAGGGGTAAAGCACTTCGCGAGCAGGAGTTATTTAATTAGTAAAAAAAGCTTTTATAGACAATGTTTCAGGACTCCACTTTATCCCTCTGTAGTACAGCGACGGTAGTTCCACATTGCAATTGGCTTGGAGATATTTACCAATCAGCGACTCAACTCAACCCCTCCTCTGCGCAGCAGGGAGGGGTGGTTCCGCTTGCGGAACCGGGGTGGGTCAAACCGGCGTGCGTTGAACTACTCCTCCACATGCGTTACCCCGCCACTGATCGCAAACTTCATTGCCTCTGTAGAACTGACGTTATCTATGATCCTGATCTTGTTTGCAGGCAGAAAGAATAATTGTCCCGCAATGGAATAAGAGAACGGAACATACACGGCTACATGCTCGTGCAGACCGAACTCATTCATTTCTTTATGTGTTACAAAGCCGATCTGCCACACATTCTCCTGGTTGATGCTCACGAGCACCGGCTTGTTGAATTTTTTCTTATCACCTGCAAATGCTTCAAAGAAATCCTTGACCGTAGTGTAAATGATCTTGATGCCCGGTGTTTTTTCGAGCACACGGCCAAACAGATCGATCACTTTGGTAACAAGGAATGAAGAAGAAACGTATCCTACCAGCAATACGATCAGGATCACGACTATGAAACCAAGTCCGGGAATGCTCCTGGGCGTGCCGTCATCATACGTGCCTACAGCCTTAGGAAAAAGTTTGTATACAAGGTTCGGCATAATGCCATCAATAAAATTGAACAGGGAAGTAACTGCAAATATGGTAATGGCTATAGGTGCGAGAATGATAAGGCCCTGCACAAAATAGCTTAATAATTTTCTGAATGGACGTTCTCTCATACTGGTTAAATTGATGTGGTAAAGGTAGAGCGCGCCTCAATGTCAATAAAATGTTCTTTCACCATAAAAAAATGGTGTTTTAATCAGAAAAACTTGTGAACGAATAACATCGTAGGGTAGACGAAGATGGTTCGCCCAGCGACTAATCATCACAGCAGCTAATCTCCCAAAACTGAGGTCCGGTTAAAAAAAACTGCCCGGAAACTTTGGTCACGTAAAAAGTTTCCATAGTTTTGCGACCCGATATGATAACGAACGATAAAGACACGAGGGAAAGAATAAGCCGCAAAGCACATGACCTTATCATGAAATACGGCATACGCAGCGTGAGTATGGACGATATCGCCAATGCATTGGGAATCAGCAAGAAAACCATCTACCAGTACTATTCAGACAAAGACGAGCTTGTTGATGCTATTGTTGAAGGTATCCTCTGCGAAAACGAGGGCCAGTGCAAACAATACCGTACCGGCGCTTCAAATGCGGTAGATGAAGTATGGAGCACCAAGCAGATGATGCGCGATATGTTCACCAACATGAACCCATCCGTGCTTTACGATATGCAGAAGTATCATCCTAAAGCCTTTTCCCGCTTCCTGAAGCACAAGAACGATTTCCTGTACATGTTGATAAAGACCAATATAGAAAAAGGCATTGCAGAAGAATTGTACCGGCCGGATCTGAACGTGGAGATCATGACGCGCTTTCGTGTAGAAAGCATGCTAATGGCCTTTAATCCTGATTTTTTTTCGAAGAGCAAACATTCGCTGCTCGAAGTAGAAGAACAGTTGCTCGAGCATTTCCTTTTTGGCATCGCATCGCTGAAAGGACATAAGCTCATTTTAAAATACAAACAAGAAAGTG
>JBAVMD010000861.1:0-3332 GCA_049689695.1 Chitinophagaceae bacterium
CCTATATACTTTATACTTCCTGCTATCGTGGAATATGCCCGGAAAAGCAGTTTGCCGTTTACTTGCTGATCATTGCCCCGATCATCATGCTGGTTGCCGCGTTTCTGCCGAAACTCAATAACACCAACGCTCCGCCGAAATAATTATGCTCCCTGGATAAGCCTGGCTACGCCAAACGCGCAACCCGCCGCAATGGCCCCGATCAATGTAACACGCAAGGCGCCTCCCCATGGATTTACACCAGTGAACCTGCTTTTAAGATAACCGAAAATGAAAAGGCAAATAATCGTAATGATGGCTGAATACTTAAGTCCTTCTAAAGGACTATTTGTAAAGAAATAGGGGAGAAGTGGTACCAGCCCGCCCACTACGTATGATAAACCAATATTGAAAGCGCTTTTTGTGGCCCTTTTTGGATCAGGCTTATCGAGGCCAAGCTCATACTTCATCATAAATTCCACCCACTTCTTTTTATCCTTCGTCATTTCTTCCACAGCCTGCTGCTGCACGTCTTCACTCAGGCCAAGATTTGAAAAGAATTCTTTTACTTCTTCTTTTTCTTTGTGCGGCACGCGTTCCACTTCATCATATTCCCTTCTTAGTTCGGAATGATAATGGTCCACTTCTGTTTTGCCAGCGAGATAACCACCCAGGCCCATGGCAATAGAACCGGCTGCAATTTCAGCAAGACCAGCTATCACGATCAGGCTGGTAGATTCCACAGCTCCGCTCAAACCTGCTGCAAGCGCAAAGGGAACGGTAAGCCCGTCAGACATGCCTATCACAACATCGCGTAAAAAGTCTGAGCTCTGCAAATGCTCTTCATGATGAAGATGTGTATCCATGGTGCTAAGATAAGGCTAACGTATCAGCATCAATACTCCCTTAGCTACGTTCACCGGTTCGCCTGTAAACTGGTATTCGCAATACCAGACAAAGCTGCCTGAGTCCTGCGGCCTGCCGGCTAAGGTTCCATTCCATGACCGTGATGGCTCGGTGGTTTCAAATACGCGCTGTCCCCAGCGGTTGTAAATGGTGAGCTTGTATTTTGTAATAACGCCTCTTACAACAGGCTTGTAAGTTTCATTTCTGCGGTCGTTGTTAGGCGTGAAGGCATTCGGGAAATCAATGGTGTTCCTGCAGAACTTCTGCTTCACATTAATATACTCACGGCTTACACAACCATCTGCATTGGTTACTTCCAGCCAGTAACGCGCAGCGATGTTTACCTCGATATTGGGCGAAATACTGCCGGTTGACCAGCGGTATTTTGAATAACTGCCCTTAGGCATAAGCGTTACTTTTTCGTATGGACAAAATTCTGCTGCCGTATCCAGGAAATTATTTGGAAGGGCTGCTATGCCAAGAATATGGACAGTGTCGGTATTTACACAACTATTGACATCGGTCACCTTCACCCAATATTCACCTACCTGTGAAGCGGTGAATGTGCGGGAGGCTGATCCATCATGCCACAAATAATTTGCATGGCTACCCGCATCGAACACATAAATATTGTCCTGGCAAAGAATAGTATCCTTACCCAGGTTTACTACCGGCAATGAATATACGTTCAGTATCTCCATTGAGTCGCGCGATGAGCAGCCACCAGGTGCAACAGCTTCTACATAATACAAGCCTTTGTTCTTAACGATGATCTGCTGTGTATGCTCGCCCGTGCTCCAGGTATAGGTTGTAAAGCCTGCCGGTGCCGTAATAATGGTTGAATCATTCCGGCACAGGCTGGTGTCTGCTCTCAGTTGCAAAGGCAGACCGGTCTTCACTGTAATATGGATGGTGTCGTACACCAGGCAACCATTCGCGGTTTCAGCAACCACGCTGTAAACAGTATCTGTTGCCGGCCATACGCGTACTGTCTGGGAGTAACGGTTGCTGATGTTGTAATTATCCGCCCAGTTGTATTTCGTAAATCCTGCGGGAGCTGTGAGCGTAATGGTATCCTTATCGCATTTGTCAAGATCAGCGCCGAGGTCGAAAGGCACATCAGCCGCCAATGAAACAATCACTGTATCGCGCAGCACATTGCCGCAGGCATCTGCTGCTTCTACATGATAAGTTCCCGGCAGGTGAACGGTGTATGTGGAATCAGACGAACCATCCTGCCATTTATAAATTTTAAATCCGCCGCCGGCATTCAAAGTGAGCGTACTGATGCTGCATAGCAGACGGTCAGGGCCAAGGTTAAGCAAATCTGGCGACTGTTGTACACTGATACTAATGGTATCGGTTACCTGTCCGCAATTGGCGAAAATGGTTACTGACAAGGTTACGCTTCCAGGCTGTAAAAACTTTATTGTTGCAGAAGTATCGGTGAAGGAAACGATCTGCGCGTTGGTGTTGTTCACGCTCCATACTGCAGGTGATGTGCAGGCGCTGTTCCGTTTTATGAAGTATACTGCACTATCAGGAATATTACAAATCGTATCACGGCCGGAAATAGTTATCGAATCACAAAGGATTTGGCGATTGCAAGATTCTTGTCCTACGGTCACCACCTGTTCGGCCGGAGCATATATTCCTGACATCTCAGTGAAGACAAAATTGCCGGCAGTAACATTCATAGGGGTAACGCTAACATTGAAAGTAGAGTCGGCCACAGGCAATGGCAGATAAGGGCAGTCTGTTAAAGCTCCTTTATCATTTGTGCGCATCATGTAATTGAAGCTATTGGTATTGTTCAAGCCTGTAGAATGAGAACCCGTCAACAATACTGATTTATTGGCAAGTCCTAATAAGGAGAGCGGATAATTCAGCGGGAGAAAAGGGTACCAGTTTGACCACGCAACGCTCAGATCATTGTTGATCTTTAACAGCGCAGGATAATTTTTTCTCGGTGGTGTAAAATCATAAAAGGTAAGGTACATTAATATGCTGCCATCGGGAAGAATTTGGTAATACCCATTGCTGAGGTCCTTCTTCACATATTTACGTGCTGCAATCACATTTCCGTCGATGTCCAGCTTCATCACCATACTATGCAAGTTACCATTGGAAGACACTCTGCCGGAAATGATCAGTTGATTATTGTAGGATGAAATTTCGCCAAGGAAAAAATTTGGTGTTGCGGATGCGTAATTTTTAGACCATACCAGGCTTCCATCAGCTTTATTTATTTTAAAAATAAATTGCTGATTTGCGCTTTGGCCGGTCATGTAAATATGATTGTTCAGTATGGTTTGTCGAGTAGCATGCAATCCGAAGAATGCGTCATTGTTGTCGTACTTTCTTGTCCAAAGCAAATTACCTGTCTTTGAAAATTTAGAGAGTGTCAAAATATTTGCCGAAGGATCTTTATAGGCTACATATAAATC
>JBAVMD010000862.1:0-4821 GCA_049689695.1 Chitinophagaceae bacterium
CAACAGGGTTCAGCATTAAATAACCCATGCCGTCGTGTCTGCTTGCAAACGGGATTTTTTTGCCTGAGCTGCTGACCACTTCGCCTTTTACCACAATTGGCAGTCCCCGGTTATCGGTGGCCTTAAAAGCAATTCTTGATTCAAGGCCGGTCACCAAATCGCCGCCCTCGGGAAAAAATTGAAGAAACGCCGCAGGAGCTGAGGCCGGGGTGGTGGTTTTATTTTTACCCGTAATGGGGATTGCTTTTACAAAAAGGAAGGCAGTATCAAAGTTGAGCATCCATCGGGTGTAGGCCCGCACATAGACCATGGGGGATTTGAGATCGGCCGGAAGATCGAAGGCCGCAGCAGCGCTGGACGCAAGAACGGGGGCAGTTTTGCGCTGAAGTACCTTGCCCTGCTCATCCACCAGTTCCGTATATACGGTCTTACTAATAAGGGATGGGAAGATGCCTGAGAAGAGGTAAGCTTTGAACCAGATGGTTTCGCCCGGACTGTACAGGGAACGGTCGAAATGAACATATATCTTCTCCTGCGGATAGCGGGTATCCAGCACATTCAACAAGGAATCAAATCTTTGCGCATATATGGATGAGCTGCAGAGGGATGCGGCTAAAAGTAAAATCAGGAAAGTAAATCGTTTCATAATCTTTATCAGATAAAAGCAAGAGGAAGAAACACGGATTTTCTTTGGATTAAAGGATTTCACGGATAAGAGCGTTTTCATCCGTGAAATCCTTTAATCCGTGTTCATCCGTGTTCTCTTAATTCCAAATATATCAGAGATTTTTTTACACATCGATATAAAGTGCATAGATTTTGCTGAATATAATGCTGCACTCAGGACTTATTATGATTTTATTAATGATTAGCAGCATAAAACTTGCTATAACCAAAGATTCAAACCGAGACCATGAACCTGCACATTACCAAAAATATCCAGTTTACAAGGCTTGCGAAAGCGAATTATCACCAGAAAGAGTTCAATTTCCGCCGCGTTAATGGCGCCATCGAGGAGACTTTCCATGTTGATGTGAACGATGACCGCGGTAACCGCCTTATGTTCAAAATGCACCGTGACGCAAGCGGGCACTGGCGCATTGCACAGCAACCCCTGCCGCAATGGCTGTTTGAAACAGAAGATAAGCTCCACGAGCTGATCGAGGAAGAACTGGCGGAATCGAAATAGGTTTCGGGTTTCGGGTTTCGGGTTTCGGGTTTAAAGTTTCGGGTTCTACACGTCCGACAACTACTTAAAAATGATAACGTCTGTTTATCAACCTTCAGGAATTTGCCGTGAATTCACTTGTTTTAGAAATAATTCGTGTAATTCGTGTCTATAATTAGTGTTATAGACAATGCATCTCAAAAACTGGATCCCCTACAAACTCATTTTTGAACCTGACCAGGCGCTCTGCCGCTGGCTGCATATTGGCGATATCCCTTTCAGCGAACCATTTTTTGATGACACCATTCTCAAATGTAAAAGCCTGAGCCGGCAGACTCTTCATGTTGCCGGCAATATTGAGTTGCTGCCCGATTGGTCAAAACAAATAGATGCCGTTGCACCCACTGCTTTTATTTTTCATATTTCGAGATGCGGTTCTACTTTATTATCTCAATTGCTCGGAATAAATCCGGAGCATATTGTTTTGTCTGAAGTACCCTTTTTTGATGAAATACTGCGCGCGCCTTTTAAGAAACATTCGCAGGCGCAATTCCAGCAGGAAGATAAGTTACAGGCGGCCGTACAATTTTATGGGCAGCAAAGGAATGGTAAAGAGCAAAGGCTGTTCATCAAAGCAGATAGCTGGCATGTTTTCTTTTATCCCATGCTGCGTAAATTATATCCTGACGTGCCTTTTATTTTGCTTTACCGCAAACCGGAAGAAGTGATAAGATCACAACAGAAAAAAAGAGGCATGCAGGCAGTGCCGGGTGTGATAGAGCCGGAAGTTTTTGGATTTAAAAAAGAACCGGTCACAGACCTGGACGCTTACATGGCCCGCGTGATCGAACGTTATCTTGAACTTTTTCTTGAGATCAGTGAAAAAGATGAACGCTCGCTGCTGGTGAATTATAACGATGGAATGATGAAAGTGATGGAGCAGATGGCCGATTTTACCGGGATAGATATCAGCGATGATTATGCGCAAATGGAAACGCGCTGCAGGTATAATGCAAAATATCCTGACCAGGTGTTTCAGGAGCAGCAATCGGCGGAAGAACTGCCTGAGTATATTAAGAAATGTGCTGAGCTATATGGGGAATTGGAGGAGAGGAAGGGAACGCGGGTTTTCAGGATCTTTTAGGATTTATTAAGATCAGTTGTTGCATTAGTATAACGGCTTTAAATTTACAGGAACAAATCCTAATATATCCTAACCGATCCTGATCCCGATAGCTATCGGGACGCGTTGCCTTTTTTATCACATCCCCGCCTCCAATTGCTCAGCAAGCTTCAACCCCTCTTCGGTCCCCTGCATTTTCAATTCACTGATCACTTTTAACAGTTGTTCTTTTTGCGAAGCTTCGGGCACATATTTTTTTTCTGCACTCTCAAACAATTCTTTCAGCCAATCATTTACCTGGCAGTCTATCACCAAATGAATCCGGTCCGTTGCACCCTTATTAATTACCGAATGCGTAAGATTTGCATTGATGTACCAACACTCCCCTTCGCGCATGCGCAACAATTCTTCTTCGATATAAAATTCTACTGCATCGTTGGTGAACACCGAAAAGTGCAGCCGCGCTTCGCCGTTCTCAAACGCAAGCTCATGGTCACGATGTGGTTTAATAATCGCTCCGCTTTGCAGGTTGAGCAGGCGAACAGAAAGGATCGGGCATTGCATAGATGATAATAATTCTTTCACCGAAGGACATGATCCCATTAAAGGCGTATCGAGGAAATCATCGCCATGCATCGGTTCAGGTATGATCTGATCTGCCTTACCACCAGGTGCGCGCAGCGACAGAACATTCCATCCGCCTTCGTAATGTTTTATATTGAAGTGCGGGCTCCATGGATGTGAAAGAGCGGTTACTTCAGCTTGCAGTTTCGGAAGATTGAAAGGGAGATTAGGTGTGGCGTATGATAATATTGACATGTTTTCGGCCTTAGTAATGGTAAAAGTCTTAATGATTTTAGTGGAGAACGGAACGCTGATAATTATGATCATTATGATTTACGCGGCTCAATTTAATGAACATCTTAATTCATAATTTCAAAATCAAGAAAAGAAGATTTTACAGTTATGTATTATGATGTTTTTAAAAATTATCAGCGTAAATCATCCCGATAGCTATCGGGACCATAAAAATCAGCGTTCCGTTTTAATAACCCCGATACTCCCGTTTCACAAACCTGTTAGCCGGTTCAAAGTTGGTGATCTTCATATTCTCCCCATCCCACAACAATTTTTTTCTGCCGGGATAGATCGTATCGCCTTTTGCATTCTTCTCGCTGTAATTATAGCTCAGCACTGCCAGGTTGCCCATGAGCACCGTTTCCGTAAGCGGTCCTGAACTATCGAATGAAGAACTCGTATACGTTCCATATCCTTTTTTACATGCCTTCACCCATTGTTGCTGATGACCTTCGCTTCCACCTTCTGTAAATGGATATTTAGAAACAGGCAGCGTGGTTGATGCCATCCTGTTTGTTGGTAAAAGCGTAGCGTTACGACCGAATAAGCCAGCCATCAGCTTTCCTTTTGTTCCCTCGAAGATCATCCCCCCATCCCACTCTCCCATTTGCTCTTCGGGCAACAATTCATCAGGACGCCTGGGCTTGATGCCTCCATCGTACCAGATCATTTCCACCGGCGGCATGGCGCCCCTTGCCGGAAATTGAATATGCGTTTTGGAAGAAGGCGGATAGCTGTCTGTAAACACCGCTTCCTGGAAAAACCCTTTCCATACTGCTCCAACGCTGCACTCCACAGAAACGGGGTATTGAAGTTTTAAAGCGCGATAAGGAACATCTATAAAATGGCAACCCATATCGCCGAGCGACCCGGTCCCAAAATCAACCCATCCCCTCCAGTTGGCAGGTATGTAGATCGGGTTGAAATCACGCATGGGCGCAGTGCCCAGCCATAAATTCCAATCTACTTCAGGGGGCACTTCGAATTTACCGGTTGGAGTAGGAATTCCCTGCGGCCATACGGGGCGGTTGGTCCATACATGCACGGTATGCACATCGCCTATCACTCCTTCCTGTATCCATGTTTCTACCAGCCGCGTATCGTTCCCGCTGCTGCCCTGGTTGCCCATCTGCGTAACCAGCTTGTATTTTTTTGCGGCCTGTGTAAGAATGCGCGCTTCATAAATATCATGCGTAAGCGGTTTTTCGCAATACACATGCTTGCCCATCTGCATGGCGGCGAGCGCTATGGGAGCATGCATGTGATCGGGCGTAGTAACTATCACAGCATCGATGTTCTTTGCTTCTTTTTCAAGCAGCACCCGGTAGTCTTTATAGTAGGGCGCTTTCGGCCATTTTTTTCTGGCATTAACTGCCATGCGATCGTCCACGTCGCAAAGCGCTGCTATGTTGTCTGACCCATTGTTCCATGCCAGCGGAAGATTAGCCTCAGCCTTACCGCCTGCGCCAATGCCTGCGATGTTCAATTTATCACTCGGCGAAATATAGCCCCTGCCGAGTACGTGGCGTGGCACTATCATGAAGCCGGCCGCAGCCAGGGAAGTGTTCTTTAAAAACTCCCGGCGGCCATTGTTATCAGGTTTGTTCATAAGCAGATAATGTAGAAAGGAAGATACGAAGAAGCTGTGAGCTGCGAGCTTCGAGCCGCGAGC
>JBAVMD010000863.1:0-2002 GCA_049689695.1 Chitinophagaceae bacterium
GGTATCGACGGTAACAGCGATTCTGCCGTCGATCCCTCACCCTGGTCGTTGGCTCGGTTAAGTTCTTGCTGCGGGGTTCGGGATGACAGTGAAAGCCGGAATAAATGATACTTACATCCTCTTTACCTTCTCTTACTCGCCAGATACTTTTCATGTATCACTTCACTCATCGTCTTTCTATAAACCTTACTTTCTACCCAGGAAATAATATCGAGATATGCAAATGCTCTTGTTTCAAACCTGCTTTTTTCCAGGTGTTTGATATTTTGTAAGAACTGCTCCAGCGCAGGCTTCAGCTTGTGCGTAGATACATGGAAAGATGCGCGCAAAAATTTAAACATCTCTTCCTCAACCACTGTAAGATTTTCCATTTTAGCCATGAAGCGGTAAACAGATTTCGTAAGCGATTCCATGATCTCGAAATTGCCCAGCTCATAATGCGCCAGCAAATGCAGCAGCCGTGAATAACATTGCAGATCGTACCGCAGGTCTACATGATCATTGATGATCTTCTGCAGGTAATCTATGCAGGTTGCATAATCACCGCTGCCAAAATAAAGCGTAGCTATTTTATAGTTCAGCACCAGCACGCGATGCCGGTCAATGAAAAGCGCATTTTTTTCCAGTTCATTTTCTATGCCGGGCACTACTTCAAGCCCCTGCTTAAAAGTGCCGTGCATGAAATGCTGGTTGATCTTTGCCTGCGAAATGTACAGGAAGGCTTGTATCCTGAAATTGTCGTGCTGCTGCACACGCTCCATTCTTGCCACCGCTTCAAATTGTTTTAAGGTGATGGTGAATTGGCGGTAGTTGCGCAGGTCGAAATGCGCGTTCAGCAGGTTGTGCAGTCCTTTAATGTAATGGCCGGTTTCTACACGTACCATCAGCGGTTGCTCGCTAAACAGGTCCACCCATTTTTGCGTGTAGCGGTAATACTGCAGAAAATCCTGCCGTATAAAGGCATACCAGCAATAGCACTGGCATAAATAAAGTTTTTCATAAAAGCCTGTTTGCCTGGAAGCTCCGGGCGGCAGGTTATCTTTCATGAACTGCTTTACACCGGCCTCATCTTCTTCATTGCGGGCATGGCCATACCGGATATACCAGCTATAGAGTTGCAGTGCCAGGCTCGACAGGCGCTCCACCATATTGATGTGATCGCTCACCTGAACCGCTTCCGCAGACAGACGTTCAGCCTTATCGTGCATGCTGCGTGTAATATGCAGGTTTTCGATGCGTTTTTCCAGCGCAATCACCAGCGCCATAAAGTTGAACTTCTGGTGTGTTTTTGCGATCTCTTTAGCGCGTTCGAGTATCCTGAGGCTTTGGCTGAACAGCCCTTTTTTATAAAGGATGTGCCCGTAATCGAATTGTTCATTCAATTGCAGGTCAATGCTATCTGCCACCTTCAGCAGGCGCAGGCTGGCCAGGAGTTGTTTGTATAAATGGGTCTTGAGGTTGGCGAGCTGGGGCTTTTGAATGCCGGGAAGCTTCTTCAGGAGGAGCTTTTCGTCGTAGTCGTTCAGCTTGTCCAGCGCATCAAAAAGCTGTACTATTTTAAGGTCATCGCGGGAGGAGCTTCGTTTGATATAGAGCTTGAAATGCCTCTTTTCAGCCTTTTCAAGGGAATGAATCAATTGAAATAATATGTCGGGCGAACGGTTGGACATAATGTGAAAAAACAACTGAAACCGGCTCTGGATAAAGGTTTCAGCTTCTGAGACCGGGCTTAGGAATCATAAAGTTCCAAATAACTTAATATAGATGGAAGCAAAGTCGCCCTAAATTTGATCTCAGAACGGTTTTCTTATGGCAGCAATCGTTAGATATTAGAGGAGCAATCGAAAAGGGCCATCGCGAAGATACTGTTCTTATGACAGCATACTATTTCAAGATTTTCATATGGCAAGCAATCGTTAAGGGCCTGTTGTTTCTACAACGGGCTTATTTTTTTGCCGGTATGAAGATAGAGCGGGGAGTTTAAAGTTGGAAATTTTTTTTA
>JBAVMD010000864.1:0-3559 GCA_049689695.1 Chitinophagaceae bacterium
GATCGGATTTGTGATCAGGTTCATGGCAGGTTTCAGCATGATCACGGGACTGGTGGTGCTGGTAGCATCGGTGCTCATCAGCAAATACCAGCGTGTGCAGGAGAGTGTGTTACTTCGTACACTGGGAAGCAGCCGCAGGCAGATATTTATTATCACCGCGCTTGAATATTTTTTCCTGGGGGCCCTGGCCGCAATAACAGGAATTGTATTGTCGATGTTAGGAAGTTGGGCGCTGGCGCATTATATATTCGAAGCTGATTTTACACCGCAGCCTTTACCAATCATCATCGTTTTTATCTCTGTTTCATTGCTCACGGTAGGCATTGGATTGATGAACAGCAGGTTTATTGTATCGAAGCCTCCGTTGGAGATATTGAGGCAGGAGGGATGATGGTTTCGGGTTTAGAGTTTCGGGTTCAAGGTTCAGTGGGATAGCAATAACGCATAAGATTTTGAGTTTTCTTTTCAATGACATTAGAATTTTACTATTTCGCTGAACCTTAAACCCGAAACCTTAAACCCGAAACACTTAATGGCATCATCGTTGCGACTATCCTCTAAACAGCCAACTATGGAAGTTCAGGAAACTACTCTCTCAACAAAAAATACCCCCGGCGGTAACGGCCATTTGTATGATGTTGCCCAGATCATGGGCGGATTGTACGGTGATGGGATAATTGGCCTTAAAGGCGCATTCTCACGTGATTGGGTGCAACAGCTCGATGAAGATATTGCGATCGCGTATCGCGATGCGCTTGCGCGGCCCAACGGTGCAGTAGGACGCGGACCTAAGCGGCATTATGTTGAGATTCATCCTGAAGACATTCGCGGATTTGTTGAGCTTGCAACCCATCCCTGGGTAATTGCAGTATGTGAAGCGGTATTAGGTCCTGGTTATAAAATCGTGGAGATTGGGTTTGATGTGCCCAATCCGGGCGCTATGGACCAACCCTGGCACCGCGATTTTTCCGCGCCCGACGATACGATCATTGGACGTCGTTTAAATTCGCTTGCTTTCAATCTCACTACGGTAGATGTATATGAAGATATGGGCCCTTTCGAAATTGCGCCCGGTACGCAATGGGACCTCCCCATTGAATTTGAGCATGGCATGTTCCCACCCAAAGAATTTTATCCGCGTTACCAGCAGCGTGCGCAATGCAAGATGCCGATGATGGGCGATATATCTGCACGCTCTGCGCTTACCATTCATCGGGGCACCGCTAACCGTTCTAACAAACCGCGTCCTGCATTGGTGTTAGGCATAGATGCCCCGGGAGGCATCAATGCAGAGCGTCACGATCTGCAACTGACCCGCGTTTATTATGAAACACTTCCTGCAGAGCTTATACAGCATTTAACTTACAGGCTGGTAGATAAGTTAGAGCCTATTGTGCAGGCGCATTCGATAGAAGGGTTGATGATGGGAGAGGCATAGTGGAAAGATAAATCAGATCTTCACCAACCCGTGCTTTACTGCGTACAAAGCCAGCATAACCCTCGTTTTTACATGTAGTTTTTTAAATAGCTTTTCCCTGTAGTCGTCGATCGTTTTAAAATTCAGGTTCATTTTATCCGCTATCTGCATATAGGTAAGCTCTGTGCAAACCCATTTCAAAAAGGTGCGCTCAGTTTCGTTAAGATTGCCTCCGGGAAAATCGTGAGTAGTAAGCGACAGGCCGTTGAACTTTTGTCCCTCATGCTGGAAGATCTCAAGCAGGTGGCCGGTAATATAATCTGTATAATAATAACCGCCTTTGCTGATGGCATCTATTGCTGCATATACATCTTCTGCTTCTATGCCTTTGGTAAGATAGCCTTTCACGCCCAGGCGCAGCATTCTTATCATAGCTTCTTCGGTATGTATCATAGAGACCACCAATACTTTTACCTGCGGATAATATTGCTTAAGCCAGTGAACGCCTTCGAATCCATCTCCCTCCGGCATTTCTATGTCCATGAGAATGATATCAGGCAATTCCCTTTTATCTATACAGCCCTTCATTTCTTCAGCTCCGCCTGCATCGAACAATACTTTATAGTTGCTGTGGCGGTCTGCCATATGTATCAGTTTCAGCAAGCCCTGGCGAAATAAAGTATGATCATCTACTACAGCCAGTTTGATAGTGCTATTCGATTCAGGTTTCATATATCGCGGTTTTTAAGAGTCAAAAGGCACTGCCACTTTGCAGGACGTGCCTGCACCGGGCTTGCTGCTTATTGTAAAGATTGCATTGATGAGCCTTGCCCTGTTCTGCATATTTGTAAGACCGGTACTCCCTCCCTCTGCCCTCTGCAAAGCTGTTTCTGTAGAATTGAAACCAACGCCATCGTCAGTGATCTCCAGCACCAGTTCAGCAGGCGTGTATTCAAGCACGGCACTTACTGATGTTGCTTCGGAATGCTTTACAATGTTATTGAGTATTTCCTGGCAGAGGCGGAACAGGATGATCTCGTATTCCGGCCTGAGGCGTTTTTCTTCTCCTTTCTTGGTAAGGCTGGTTTTGTATTTCTTTGTTTTGTTCAGGCGGTTAAGTTCATTCTCCATCGCAGTAGTAAAGCCTATCTGCATGATGTAGTCAGTGTTGAGGCTTACGCTCAATGCTTTTAATTCGCCCATCAACTGTTGTGCAAGTGATTTTGTTTCGTATATGCTTTCTCTTGTTTCGGGTGAGCTTCCCGGTAAGATGGAGGAAAGATTGATATTGATGAGCGATACCAGGTGGCTGAAGTTTGCATGCAGTTCTTTGGCTATATGGTCCAGTGTATTTTCCTGTATTTCCAGCTTCGATTGAAGAAGGGTATGGTTAAAGGTTTCCCTTAGTTGCAGTATTTCGCTTTTGTGCTGGAACCTTCTTTTCTGGTACCTGAAAAAGAAGAGCACCATAACACTGCCTGCAAAAAATAGCAATAGAGTGGTTATTATGATGGTAAGCATGCTTACTTCTGAAAATGAGGCTTGCATAAAAAAGCAATTAAATAAAATGAATACATAATGATGTTGAAGAATTGCAATACATAAATAAAGATGTTATATGCAAGGGTAGGATACTTAACGGTCAGATAATTGGAAAAAATAAAACAAGGCAAAGCACAAAAATGAAAAATGAACATACCAGAAACTATCCATATTTCGGGTGATGAGCCAGGCTTTAAAATGTTGACAGAATTACTTACCTGGAAAAAGAACACGATACAGAGGACACTGATCATTAAGCAGGCCGCCATTACTGTGTATGTATTGAAGAGTGTGTGCAGCTTTTGCCCCCACAGGTAATTTGTGATTGTAATTGTTGCATACACTACCGTTGTTATTTTGATATTTCTTTTAATCCTGCCGGAAATAAGTGTTTCGTGGAAATAATACAGGTAAAATAAATATTGCGGTAATAAATAAAGATTATAGATCCACAGGTTACTCTGTTTATAATTCCAATAGCTGGTTGAATGCAAAGATAACTTCCACCATGTAGCGAATAGTTCTACAGCAAGGGTAACAATAAGGAAAACAGAAAAATACCTGAATGGTTTTGGCCAACTCCCGCGCCATGCCCTGACA
>JBAVMD010000865.1:0-2380 GCA_049689695.1 Chitinophagaceae bacterium
ATTCTGAAAAAAAGCTGAAGCTAAAGCTCCGTAAGCATCCTATCTTCAGTTTTTCCTCAACTTTGCTCATCAGTTTTACCAATTTCAGGCACCTTGATTTTAATTTATAATTCATGAACGTATTGGTTGTTGAAGATGAGATTGAGCTTTCGCAGAGCATTTGCGAATACCTGGCCAATGAGAGCTTTACCTGCGAGCAGGTACATAAATACGAGGACGCCTATCAGAAGATCAGCATGTTTGATTACGCATGTATCATTCTCGATATCAGTTTGCCGGATGGCAGCGGCATGGCATTGCTGAAAGAACTCAAAGATGAAAATAAAGTAGATGGGGTATTAATAATTTCTGCAAAAAATTCAATTGATGATAAAGTGGAAGGGCTTAAAGCCGGTGCGGATGACTATTTAACAAAGCCATTTCATTTATCTGAGCTGGCTGCACGTGTAGCGGCTATTATACGTAGAAAATCATTTGCCGGAAATAATATCGTCCAATTCGGTGCGCTGGAGATTGACATGAACCTGAAGACAGCAAAGGTTTATGGAAAGGAACTTGACCTTACCAGGAAAGAATATCAACTCCTGTTATACTTTATAAGCAACAGGAACAAGGTAATTTCTAAAAGCGCTATTGCCATTCATTTATGGGGCGATGAAATGGACATGGCCCATAACTATGATTTTATTTATACTCACATTAAGAACCTGAGAAAAAAGCTTGCCCAGGCTGATGCAGAAGATTATTTGCAGTCAGTATACGGAATGGGCTATAAAATGATCTTGCCGTAATGAAACTGTTTACAAAATACAGCCGCAATATTATTGCAGTCACCATATCAATATTCCTGGTGGCCAGCTTTGCTTTCTATTTCACGCTCAAATATGTTCAGCTTCAGCAAATGGATTCCGATCTCGAAATTGAGGAAGAAGAAATACAACTATACATTCACAAGCTCGGGCATTTGCCTACTATGATGCGGGTTGAAGACCAGTTCATACAATTTACGCCGGTACCTGAACGCTATACACAGCGGCATTTTCAGAAAACAGAAATACATGAAAAAGATGGCAGCGATGAAGACTATCGCCAATTGGTCTTTGGTGTGGAGGCGCAGGGAAAATGGTACAAGGTTACCGTTTCAAAATCCATGGAAGAAACAGATCACCTGATAAAAGCAACTTTTGGCATTACTGCAATTACCATTTGCTGCATTCTCATCTCACTTTTGCTCATCAATCGCTTTGTTCTTAAAAAGCTATGGAACCCGTTTTACAAGGCGCTGGATGTTGTAAAGCAGTTTAAGGTAAATCAGGACGATGCGCTTGAATTTCCCACTACCAATACGGAAGAGTTTTCGGTTATGATCAGGACCCTGGAAGATACCACCCAACAGGCAAAGGTGGACTACCTGGCGTTGAAAACGTTCAGCGAGAATGCTTCTCATGAAATACAAACTCCCATTGCTATTATCCGGTCAAAAATTGACCTGCTGATACAAGATGAAAAGCTTACTGAAAAGCAGGACAACATATTGCAATCAGTCTTAAGCGCTATTCAACGCCTGTCGAGACTTAACAGCTCTTTGCTGCTGTTGGCCAGGATTGAAAACAACCAGTATGCCGATGCGGAAAGAATAGACCTGCAACAAAGGGCAGAAAAAAAGATCGCAGCTTTCCAGGAATTGTGGCAAATGAAAAACATCCAGGTAAATGCTGACCTCAGGCCGGCTGAGATCAGCATGAACAAAGAGCTTGCAGACATACTATTGAATAACCTGTTCAGCAATGCCACCAAACACAATGTTGAAAACGGGAAGATCGATATTTCTTTACGTGAGGGGCGGCTAACCGTCAGCAATACAAGCGATGAACCTCCTTTAGATCCGGCCAGGATATTCCAGCGCTTTTATAAGCCTACGCAAACAAAGCAGAACAACGGGCTCGGGCTTTCCATCATCAGGCAAATATGTGAAGCATTCGGGTTAGCTGTCGAATATCAGCGTATTAATGATCTTCACAGTTTTACAATAAGCTGGAACAAGCCTTAGTCTTTATCATCATCCTCTTTTTCCTTGTCGTCAACCCTCAGAAATTTACCGTTACTATCAAAAATCACGTCCTTCTTATTTATTTCTGCTTCATAAGTTGTTTCCCCGTTTGCCTTTACAATTTTTGCAGCCTCTTTTATTTTAGAATTCCTGTAGTGCTGCTCTATATAGTCTTTTGCAGGCTGAGGAAGTTCCTGTACAGAAATGGTCGTTTCAGTTTCTATGATGCTTCCGGCCCCATCAATAACACATGACATTTCTTTGCCACTTTCCTTAAAGCTTACTTCGTAATTGCCTTCTTCTTTTTCCCATGTTCCTTTTATGCGGGGA
>JBAVMD010000866.1:0-7475 GCA_049689695.1 Chitinophagaceae bacterium
AACAGAATTTTGCTGCGCGGGATTTTCCTTCGAAAAAATTAACCTTGAAAATTCCGGCGACAAATTATTAGACTCTGCATGGGTGCCGATATGAATGATCTGATGTCCCCCAGCATGATCGCGAAAAGCCGTGGCCGTGGAGGAATTATTCAGGTAAGCGTTGCCGTTAAAGAGCTTGTTTGCTTTGGAAGCAAAACTGACGGTGAATGGTTGTGGCAACAAGGTCATGTAACCCTGATCAAGTTGAAAAGAATCTTTAACTGCGGCGAGGTAGTTTTTTTTCTGCTCATCGAGAAACCCCGGAGCAAAAGCAACAAAATTATTTTGTATTGATTTTGGGTTGTTCCGGGATGTTACTAATGTCAATGAATAATGATACGCAAATGAATATTTTGAAAGCAGGCATGCTGTAGCCAATTGATCGAGACGGTCTATTTTTCGCGGGGTGAGCGTTTCAAAACTGAGATTGAACAGGATCCCATCGGGGATCACCATCAGCTTTGCATTGCGGATGTAATTTTCGAGCGGCTGCCATAGTTGTTTGTATAGCTGATGAAGTGCGCTGAAAACGGCGGTGTCACGTGAGTTATAATCGCAAACTATTTTGATCTCATGCTCAATGCCTGGCGAAGGAAGCGCAACAAGTTGTTTGGTTTTTTCATCGAGCACTACGGCGAAAAGATTTTTATCGATAAAAAAATAACGCACCAGCGTTGTGCCTGCAGGAACCGTTTTTTGCAGATCACCCAATGAAGTGAAGATGGATTCATAGCGCATCTTGTAATACTGCGGGTATTCCTTTTTGAGCGTTTTCTGAAAAGCGTTCCATTCTTCAACCGCGGCAAAATAGTTGCGCATGTTGCCGGTGGGCGCGTCATTTTTTTCCAGCGAATTGCCGATGGCTTCTTTTAATTGCTTTTCTTTTTCCTGAACCTGTGCCGGCACGTGTGCAAACCGTATGGAATCCATTTTGTCCAGCCTGGAACGTATGCGCGAATAAGTCCCGGCTTCCTGCAGGTTCATTAACTGATCTATATAGCCGTGATTATTTGTGAGCTTGTACAGGTCAAGTGTAAGCTGTTTAATAAAGCCAAGCAGTTCCATGTGCTCTTCCATCAGCAGACCGATGTCTTTCGGATCGCGGATAATGGTCTTTCTTCTTTCGATAATGCTAATGGCGCCGTTGAGTTCTTTTAGCATGGCCGTAAGAGCTGCGGTATCTTTTACCGGCATCAGCGCATATTCCGCTTTCACTTTTAAGAGGATGGCCTTTGTTTTTTTCATTTCTGTTTTCACAGAATCGAGCAGGTGATTGCTCTGCTGAACAATTTTATCAACCACGGCAAGCCCCTGCCGGCTAAATGCCAGCGACTGGCGGTATTGCTTTGCATCGAGATAGATCTGGGCAAGATTGAGTATTTCATAAAAGGCCGTGAGCGTTTCTGCGCCCTGTGTTTTTTTTACGTAATTGAAACCTTTGTTGGCCTTGCTGATCGCTTTTTGCAACTGCCCGTTAGCTGCGTAGAAAAGTGATACATCTCTCAAAAACTGCAAATAAATATTATCGTACTCGCCTTGTAATGTAGCCTCGTAAAGACTGTCGGCACGTTCATAATAAGAAGCGGCGAGGACAGGATTGTGTTGCTCTTCGTGCAGTACGCCGAGATAATAAGCGGCATCGCCCTGCCAAACCAAATCGCCATCGGTCTTCGCAATATTGTCAAGACCTTCATTTAAATATTGCAAGGCCTTGCCATGATCTTTCATGGCGAGGTGCACTTGTCCCAGCAGGATCTGCGATTTAAAAATACCTGTAGGATCCGCATCGCGGTGTTTGAGCTTTTGCTGGTAAGAATAAAATTCCAGGCTCAGCGCCTGAGCATAATCGCCGAGCTCTTTATAAATGCCGCCAAGATTGTCTATTGCTTCAAACTGAAACGTTATAGCCGTTGATCTCTTCGGCACATCTTCAGGAATGGAAAGATAGGTCCTGAGGTTTTCAATACAGGCCTTCATGGCATCGATGGCCTTTTTGGCCTGTCCCTGCACGCTATAGATGCCGGACATATTATTTTGAACAACAGCTGGCCGGTAATATTGGTTAATTGGTGTTCTTTCAGTTTTCGAAAGCGCATTCAGAGCCATATCAAAATAATAAACCGCGCTGTCAAGTTTTGAAGCAAACCACATCTGGCCGCCCATGTTGTTGGCTGCGGTATAAAAGCTTTCATAATCCGGTGTTTTCGAATTCAGAAAGACCGCTATTGCTTTCCGGTGATGCGACATGCCCAGGCTGATATCGCCTTTACGGAAAGCGTAAGTACCGAGGTCGGAATTGATCCCCGCCAACACTTCAGGCTGCACGCCACTGAGCTGCTGCGCCATGGTAAGTGCCTGCAATGAAGTTTGATAAGCCTTTGCGTGTTGCCCGATGAAACTATAGAACTCTGCTACTTGTTCATGCAAGCTGACCATTGCAATGGGGCGTGGCGAAAGCGATTTCACACGATTGAGAAAGGCCTGTATTTTTAATTCTGCAGTAGCTTCATCGTGCTGCTGTAGCGCTACTTTGCCCACGTAAAATGCATATTGTGGAAGGGAATCTGTAAGGCCGTTGGAAAAGAGGTAATTGAGCCTGTTTTGCAGCAGCGAATCTGCCAATGCTGCATTTTTTTCACTGATGGCTTTTTCCAATTGCATCCGTAAGCCGGGCTGTGAGAAACCCGCGGCGCATACCAGGCAGAAGACGGCCGCTAAGAAAACCTGTTTCATTACGCTGAATTATTTTATGCGAGGCAACAGTTCTTCTTTTTTAGGATGGCTTGTTTTTTCGAGAAAGGATCGGGCTTCTGTTTTTTTACCCTGGCTTAGAAGGGATAGTGCAATATACCAACCAGCATCGGAATGAAAGCTGCTTTCTTTGCTGTTCCACACCTGTAACAGGTGATGCGCGGCGCTGTCGGCTTTGTGAAGAGCAAGATAGGAAACTCCTGAAAAATAATGCAGGGTATCATTGGCGGGGTTCACTGCTATGAGTGGACGCCATGCTTCGATGGCTTCCCGGTATTTACCCGTTTTATAATCGACCATACCGCGGCTGAACGCATAATTTTCCACTGAACCCATGGTAGTAGCCAGCCCCGGATCAGGCTCAAAATAAGAGGCTGCTAATTTATCATCGCTGCTTTTCCATAGCAACATTGCAGTTACCGCAAGTATAATCACCGAAGCAGCTGCGGCCATCCAATAAGTGCGCATTCTTTTTGGGGCGATAGCGTGGGTTTTTTGGGTGGCGCTGCTATGAAATGAACCCAGTTTTTCCATGAGTGATGCTTCCCTGATGCCGGTGATCAGCAACCGGGCTTCCTGCAATACCGGGTCAGTTTGCAACCGGGCATTAAAAGCAGTATGCTGCTCGGGTGTCATGGAGCCGGACAGGTAGTCGTCCATTTGCTCCAGGTCTTCGGGTGATATGTTGTTGAGTGGTGTCACGATTGCTGGTTGATCAGTTCTTTTAATTTTTGAATACAGCGGTACTTATTGTTCTTGGCCGTTGCTTCAGTCCAGTTCATTTGGTCTGCGATCTGCTTCATTGATTCATTATCATAATAGAACATGGTCAGGACTTTTTTACAGTTGTCTCCAAGGGCTGCAAAATGCTTTTTCACTGCAGCCAGGTATTCGTGCTCGCCTGCCGGGGCTTCATCGTCTTCGCGTGCTGAAAGGACTGTAGTATTCATACGAACCACTTTGGTATAGTGTCCTGAGCGCAGGTAGTCCATCCATTTGTTCTTTGCGATCTGGAAAAGATAGGCGTCGAGCCCCGCTCCGCTTTGCGGCTGAAACCTGTCGAGCTGAATATTTCGCCAAACGGCGATGAAGGCTTCCTGGAAAACGTCTTTTGCCTGATCGGCCGTGCCGCTGTTATTGACCACAAAGCTTTCCACACGCGGGTAATTGGAGGCATAGAGTTGCCCGAGCACCGACTCATCATTTTGTCGGATAGCTCTGAACTGTGTCCAAACGTCGCTTTGTGCTGCCTGGGCGGCTTGTAGCATGCTGGTTTAAATAAGTCCATAAGATAAACATTTATTAAAAACTGATCCCTGATTGACGGAAGTCAATTGTTCCTGTTTGATTATAGATATCGGAGTAAAGGGCTAAAGGTCATCAGGCAGGGGGCACAGAGGCTTCGCCTTTTTAAATCCCAGGTTATTGCGGAGAAAAAAGGCGAAGCCTCTCACGCATTAAAGAGAACATAGCGCAGATCCAGGAAGATTTTTGGATTTTGCAGATTAATCGTTGAAGTTTTGAGACGTTCTACCGATCAGCTTTGCTGATCTAATCTGCAAAATCCAAAAATCATCTTTAATCTGCGCTATTCCTTTGCCTTGCGTGAAGGCTTCTCAAGCCAGATCAACATCTGATATTACACGGCATTTCACGCAAAGACGCAAAGGAGGACGCAAAGGCGGAAAGAAAGCTGTGCACAGAGGCTTCGCCTTTTTTCTCCGCAATAACCTGGGATTTAGAAAGGCGAAGCCTCTTGCGTCTTTGCGTGAAACCATCTTCACAGTTTATTTAAGTTTGCACAAAAGACTTCAGCTTTATGGACAACTCAATAGAAACCACCACCAACCCGAGCCCAGAAAAACTCTATCACGGCACAAAGGCAAGCCTGAAACCGGGCGACCTCATAGAACCCGGCTTTAATTCAAACTACGGTCAAAAAAAGAAAGCGAAGTATATCTATTTAACCGCCACTTTAGACGCTGCCACCTGGGGCGCAGAGCTTGCCGCCGGCGAAGGAGTTGGCAGAATTTATATAGTAGAACCAACAGGCCCTTTTGAGGACGACCCTAACCTTACAGACAAAAAATTCCCTGGCAATCCAACAAAATCTTACCGTTCTCTGCATGCACTCCGTGTGATTGGTGAAGTGGAAAACTGGCAGGGACACTCCCCGGAGCAACTTAGTGCAATGAAGGAGCATCTTGAGCGGCTTAAACAACTAGGTATTGAAGCAATTGAGGACTGAGAAAAAAGAACAGAAATCAGTTTAACATCCGGGTAACATCAAATCCACCTGTGCTACGGATCAACATGAACATGTGATCAGAGCGTGTGAAAAAAAATCCGAAATTGCGTATTCGTTCCGCGTTACGGAACGCTCCTAAATTGAAAAGGTTTACTCTATGAGACTGAAATTTTTTTTAATTGCTTCCGCATTCTTACTGACAACTTCATTTGCAATCGGGCAATCTGCTTCTACCACTGATTTTGACAGCTTTGCAAAGCAACAGAATACTCTTTTCGTTGAGGCATATAAAAAGCAAGACACTGCGCAGTACAATTCTTTGCTAAAGGATTTTTTAAAACGATATGATCGCCTGACCCCGGAAGAACAAAAAAACTATCTTCCTCATTATTTGAATGCTTATTATAATCTAAGCTGTACTTATTCTTTGCTGAACAATAAACAAATGGCTATCGCTTCTTTAGGTAAGGCAGTTAAGGCAGGGTACGCAAACTATGCTCATATATCAGCAGATAGTGATCTGGATAACATCCGTAACGAAAAGGCATTTAAATCAATGATGTTGCCTTTACGCGAAACAGGCGATTACCTGTACATTCTCAAAAAAGATAGCAAGCGGTTTACGAAAACTGACAGCATGCAGTTTCCTTCTTTTACTTATCAGCCAGCTGACAACCCCGGCCTGGCGAGTTTGCGCCAGCAATTTAAACTTGACTCAGTGGCAGGTTCCGGTAATGAAGTTTCTAAATTGATAAACGTTCTGCATTGGGTACACAATACTGTTCCGCACGATGGACAGCATGAAAGCGGCATAAAATCCGTAAATGGATTTGAAATAGCTTCTGTTGCAAAGGCAAAAAACATTGGTGTGTCCTGCGGTGAGCTGGCAACGCTACTCAACGACTGCTACCTGGCGCTTGGTTTTAAATCAAGGAAAATATACTGCCAGCCAAAAGACAGTCTGAACATGGATTACGATGCGCATGTTATCAATGCGGTTTATTCTGCCCAGCTAAAAAAATGGCTTTGGATGGACCCTACAAATGATGCTTACGTAATGAACGAAAAAGGAGAATTGCTTGGGCTTGATGAAGTGCGCAACAGGTTGATTAATGATCAGCCGCTCATTCTCAATCCTGATGCAAACTGGAACCGCAAAGCCTCTACCACCAAAGAGAACTATTTGTACAACTACATGGCAAAGAATCTTTATCGCTTTTACTCCACCCTTGAAAGCGGTTTTGATGTGGAAACAAGGGGAGGCGACAAAACAATCACTTACGTCAATTTAGTACCGGAGGGGTACAGCAAGTTCAAGAAAATGGGTGCGCGAACGCAGTTCTACAACAAAGACTCGAAGACTACATTCGTTCATTATACAACGCATAATCCGGCGACGTTTTGGCGGGTACCTTGAGGGGAGGCTATTAAAACCATAAAAATGCAAAAGTATCACCTGCTGATTATTGTGTCATTACTGCTCAACTACTGCGGACAGACACAAAACAGCCCTCGCTATGCTAACGATGTTGAGCAAACAATAAAAAAGGTTGAGAAAAGCCTGGCAGGTTGGGTTCAAATGAAAGACACCAGTTTATGGAATCTCCAGGAGCGAATGGATTATTACCGCATACCCGGGCTGAGCATTGCCGTTATAAAGGACTATAAAGTAGAATGGGTGCGTGGTTATGGATGGGCCGATACTGCTGAACGCCGTAAAGTAACAACCGCTACAAGATTTCAGGCGGCCTCCATCAGTAAATCTCTAAACGCACTGGGTGTATTGCGGCTTGTTGATCAGAAAAAACTGGACCTGCATAAAGATATCAATGACTACCTGCGCACCTGGAAACTTCCATCGGATTCATTTACACAAAATCAAAAAGTTACACTGGCGCACCTGTTAAGCCATACGGCAGGACTAAGTGTTCATGGCTTCGCGGGGTACAACCGCAATGATTCACTGCCCGCTGACAATGATATTCTGGATGGCAGGCGTCCTTCAAACTCACCAGCTGTGCGAAATGTTTTTGCTCCGGGCGTTAAATACCAGTATTCAGGCGGAGGTACGGTAATTACCAAGAAACTAATTACAGATCTCACAGGAATGGCTTATGATAAGTATATGCATGAAACAGTATTGCAACCGCTTGGCATGTTGAACAGCAGCTTTTCACAACCGCCACATTTAAGTTCATTGCCTCAATTAGCTACCGCTTACAACAACACTGGCCCCGTTCCCGGTAAGTTTAATATTTATCCTGAACAGGCGCCGGATGGCCTGTGGACCACGCCGGAAGATATAGCCCGTTTCATTATCGAAATGCAGCAATCGTTCATTGGAAAATCCAATAAGATTTTGTCCAAAGAAATGACTGCAACTATGCTTACGCCTTTTGTAGACAAGTCATCAGCCCTTGGTGTATTTATCCAAACG
>JBAVMD010000867.1:0-6827 GCA_049689695.1 Chitinophagaceae bacterium
GGTCAGGGCAATCTGTAGCATCGAAAGTAAAGGCTTCGAGGCGGCTGCGCTTTACATTTACCTTATCATCACTTACAATAATATCTGCGCCTGCATCGAGCAATGCATCCACGATCTTTTTATCTGCCTGTGTGGATGTGTTCATAATGCCTTTTACTTCTATTTCACCGGCTATGGCGCCTGCTACAAGCAGGAAGGCTGCACCTGACCAATCACCTTCTACGGTGTAGGAACGGTCCCCGACTGCGCTCGGGAGTGCCCTTCGACTACGCTCAGTATAGTAAAATTTGTAATAGTCTTTATTCTCAGGGACTATCATTCCAAAAGCCTTCATCACACTTAAGGTAAGATCGATATAAGGCCGGCTTTTGAGGTTGTTCACCGTAATGGTTACATCACTTGCGTGTGCACCCGAATACGCCATCAGCAAACCTGTGAGAAATTGCGAGCTAAGCGATCCATCGATCTCAATGTCCGCAGGTTTCAACGGCCCTCTTATTGTGAATGGAAGCTTGCCGTTGTTTGATTGGATGCGTATGCCGAGCTTAGGGAAAATCTCATCAAAAAAATCCATTGGCCTGCTTACCAGGCTTCCGGCTCCTGTAATGTGCAATTCATCTGCGCTTAATGCAGCAACCGGTGTAAACATTCTTATTCCCAAACCGCTCTCACCGCAATTCAATTCGCCGGAAGCAGGTTGCACGCCATTGCTTTTAATCTGCAGCACGCCATTTTCAAGCGGTGTAATTATTGCTCCTAACTTCTGAATAACATCCAAAGCAGCCCGGTCATCGTTGCTGGTACCGGGATTATACAACAATGTAACACCCCGTTGCACCAATGCAGCCGCGCAGGCGCGCTGCATAGAACTTTTGGAAGCCGGGACCTGCACTGTTCCCCTGATCACAGAAGGTTGTATGTTGGCTATCACGTTTGATGAATGAATTTTTCCAGTTGTGTAACGGCAACAGGCGCAACTATGCCCTTACCGATCTTCTCCAGGAAAACATAATGAATTTCTTTTTTCTCACGCTTCTTATCCATGCGCATTACATCGAGCACTTCCTGCTTGTCGAACTCAATGTTGGCCGGCAGCCCGTACTGCTCTATCAATTGAATCACCCTTTCAGCTTCTTTGAAGCCATTCATTTTTTGTGAAAGCACACAGGCGTAAGACATGCCGATGGCAACTGCCTGACCGTGAGAAAGCTCGTACAGGTTTTCCAGCGCGTGACCAATGGTATGACCGAAGTTCAGCAATCTCCTATCGCCTTTTTCAAACTCGTCGCGCTGCACAATCTTTGTTTTCAAAACTGCGTTGCGCTGAATGAGCTCATCCAGGATTTTTTTGTTCGATCTGATCTTTGCAGGCGTGTACTGCTCCAGCATTTTGAACATGGCCGCATCGCGGATGCAGGAATGCTTGATGATCTCAGCAAAGCCGTTGATCCATTCCAACTCAGGCAGCGATTGCAGCAGGCTGTAATCGTACAATAAAAAAGATGGCTGGCGAATAGTGCCAACCATGTTCTTATAAACGCCCAGGTCAATCCCGTTCTTGCCGCCAATGGCAGCATCTACCATAGAAAGAACTGTTGTTGGAATAAAACCGAATCGTAATCCGCGCATGTAGATCGCAGCAACGTACCCCGTGATATCGGTTACCACTCCCCCTCCTATTCCAACAAGTGTAGTTTTGCGGTCAACCTGCATTTCGAGCAGGTTGTCTATGATGGCGTCAACAGTTTCCCTGTTCTTGTGTTCTTCACCGGATTTTATTACAACAACATTCCAGCCTTTGAGCTTAGCGGCGTGATGAAAAAAAACTTTTTCATCCACTATCAGCACTGTTGCTTTTTTATCAACCAGCTTTGCAAGGGTTGAGAAAGAAGCATTGAAATAATAGTCGGTAGATTGAGCAGAAAATTTATAAGTCAGTTTCTTCATTACGAATTCATGATGCTGTTCTGGTGATTGATACTCTCCATGTGTACCGCATCAAAATATTTTGTGATGAATTCTTTACTCAGTCCAAGCTTTTCACCTTTACGGAAAGCCCTTTCCAGGATTTCATTCCAACGGTTCGTTTGCAGGATTGTAATGCTGTTGCTTCTTTTGTATTCGCCTATTTTATCGGCTATGCGCATACGCTGTCCGAGCAACTGCATCAATTCATCATCGATGTGGTTGATCTGCTCGCGCAATTTTTCAAGCGCCGTGATGAATTCTTTTGCTGTAGTTGTTTCATATCTCCATTTGATGCTGTCGAGCAATTCTGCCAGTTTTTGCGGAGTTACCTGCTGCTTGGCATCGCTCCATGCATTATCAGGATCGATATGGCTTTCTATCATCAGTCCGTCGAAATCGAGGTCTACCGCTTTTTGCGCTACATCCAGCAGAATATCCCTGCGCCCGCAGATGTGAGAGGGATCGCAGATGATCATCATATCCGGGTTGCGCCTTTTCATTTCGATGGCCATGTGCCACATAGGTGCGTTGCGGTATTCTGTATTGCCGTATGAGCTGAAGCCGCGATGGATCAATCCGATCTGCTTGATGCCGGCTTTTGCCACGCGTTCAACCGCACCTGTCCAGAGCTCAAGGTCAGGGTTGATAGGATTCTTGATGAGCACCGGCACATCCACACCACGCAATGCATCAGCTACTTCCTGTACGCTGAATGGGTTCACGGTTGTTCTTGCACCGATCCACAATACATCAACATCAAAGTTCAATGCATCGTGTACTTGTTTACCGGTAGCAACTTCCACGGTGATAGGAAGACCGGTGAGTTGCTTGGCCTGCATGAGCCAGGGAAGACCTTTAAGACCGATGCCTTCAAAGCTTCCGGGGCGTGTACGTGGTTTCCAGATACCTGCGCGCAGCATATCTACCTTACCGGTAGCAGCCAGTTGCTGACAGGTTTCGAGCACTTGTGTTTCTGTTTCGGCACTGCAGGGGCCCGAAATAATGAGGGGACGCTTGCCCCAGGCTTGCTGCACTAACTCTTTAGCGGATTTTGCTTCGATTGCAGGCATAAGGTTGAGTTTTGTTTAATTAGCCAATTAGCAAATGCTCAATTAGCAAATGAAGAGAGTTTATTATTTATTATGGTTACATAATTCTTTATTTACCCGGCATCATAAGCGAACGATCATTTGCTAATTGCGACATCTGCTAATTTGCAAATTTATCTGCTGTTCGCATCATTCATCCTCAATCGCCTGCCCTTGTATTTCTTTCCATCAATGGAAGTGATCATCTGGTTGGCAGATTTACGGTCTACTTCTATCCAGCTGTTCATTTCTTTTATATCTACCCTGCCAAGCACTTCCTTGCGCAGATCACTCATATCGAGAATGAACTGCAGAAAGCTCGCTTTGTAAAAACCATCTTTTGTTCCGAGGTTTACGAACAAACGGGCGTAATCGCCGCCATTCCCTCCAAATTCCCTTCCCTTCGTATCCCTTCTTCTTCCCTGGTCACGTGGTTCGCCTATAAGCCTTTCCCTGATATCACGACGCTCTCTCACGTTCAAATCTTCTGCATTCTCATAATATTTCAGGAAGCGGTCGAACTCCATGGCTGCAACGCGCTTCAATACTTCTTCTTTAGTAACCGCTGCAAATTTTTCTTCAAGCATCGGCACATAAGTCTCATAGTCGCCATGGCTTATATCTGTCTGTAACAGTTTTTCCATGAAATGAAAGAACTGCTTGCGGCAAACATCTTTTCCGGCTGGTATTTCCAGTTTATGAAAAGGCACCTGCACCATTCTTTCTATCTGCTTCACCTTTCCTATTTCGCGGCTGTGCACGAGCGACATACAAATTCCTGTATTGCCTGCGCGGCCTGTACGCCCGCTGCGGTGGGTGTAAACTTCCACATCATCCGGTAATTCGTAATTGATCACATGGGTGATGTCTTTTACATCTATGCCTCTTGCGGCTACGTCTGTAGCTATCAGCAATTGCAAGGTCCTTTCACGGAATTCACCCATCACCTTATCACGCTGCTGCTGGGTAAGATCGCCGTGCAGCGCATCGATATCATATCCTTCCCTTGTAAGCCTTTCAGCGATCTGCTGGGCATCGGCCTTGGTACGGGTAAAAATGATGCCATAAATCCCTGGATTGAAGTCGATTAAACGCTTCAGAGCCTCGTAACGATGCTGGGCAGAAGTTACATAATACTGATGGTCAACATTTTTGTTGGCAGTATTCATTTTTCCTACCGTCACCTCGAAAGGATCCTTCATGTATTTCTTGCTCACCCGCTTTATCTCAGAAGGCATGGTAGCGCTGAACAGCCAGGTAGCCTCCCGTTTGGGCGTATTCTGGAGAATAAACTCGATATCGTCCTGGAATCCCATGTTCAGCATTTCATCTGCTTCGTCCAGCACTACATAATGTATCTGCTCAAGGTTAATAGCCTTTCTTTCAATGAGGTCGATCAGCCTGCCGGGAGTTGCCACCACTATCTGTACGCCTCTTTTAATGTCCCTGATCTGCTGACTGATAGATGTGCCGCCGTATACGGCCACCACATGCATACCGCTCATGAATTTTTTAAACAGCTCTATCTCGTTCACTATCTGGATGCAAAGCTCCCTTGTTGGGCAAACCACCAACGCCTGGGGATGCCGCTTTTCAGCATCTACCAGCTGTAGCAGGGGTAGCCCGAATGCTGCGGTCTTGCCCGTACCTGTCTGGGCCAGGCCCACCAGGTCTTTGGTGCCGCTTAATAAAACAGGTATTGCTTTTTCCTGTATGGGAGTGGGTTCGGTGTAGCCTAAAGCATCTGTGGCTTTTACCAGCATTTCATCCAGACCCAACTCAACAAAAGTCATCATATAACAAAATTTGCGCAAAGTTAACGTATGTAAGGCACAAGCCCACACGGAACAAGGCACAAGCTTGGCGCTAATCTCCTTTATTCTTGTAATCTTTGTCCCTTTCTTGCTTCTTGCACCTTGTACCTTGTACCTTATTTAATGATTTTCCTGATCTTATTCGCATTTTCAATCAGCTCTTTCAGGTACTCGTAATTCTCTTTTTCAAGGCAGGACTTGAACTTTCTCAGCTGCGAGATGTGTTCATTCAGCACATCCAGCACATTCTCACGGTTCTGCATAAAAATGGGCACCCACATGGAAGGATTGCTCTTTGCAAGCCTCACCGTGCTTTCAAAACCACCACTCGCCAGCTCAAAAATGGCGTCCTCTTCCCTTTCCTTCTCCAGCACCGTATTGGCCAACGCAAAAGAGGTAATGTGCGATATATGGCTCACATAGGCTGCGTGCAGGTCGTGCGCCGCCGCATTCATGTACAGCAGCCGCATGCCAATTCCCTTATACATTTCTTCCACCAGCTCCAGCGCATCGGCATCATTCTCCTCCCTGTTGCAGATAACCGTGGCCTTGTTTATGAACGCCCCGCCGGTTGCCGCATCAGGGCCGCTGTACTCAGTACCCCACATAGGGTGGGTAGCTACAAAGCGGGAACGCTTAGGATGTTTTTCAACAACCGATATAATGCCATGCTTGGTAGAGCCCACATCCATCACCACCTGGCGGTCCACTTTATCCATGATACCCGGCAGCAGTTGCTCCGCCGCATTCACGGGCACGGCCAGTACTACCAGATCTGATCTTTTCAAAGCTTCTTCAATGGGTGCGCCTTCATCTATCAGCCTCAGGTCCAGCGCACGCTGAAGGTGAGCGGCATTTGCCTCCACGCCGATCACTTTCCCTGCAATGCCTTTTTCTTTCAGCGCAATTGCAAGAGAACCGCCTATCAAACCTGTTCCTACAATAGTTACTGTTATCATGTTAAGCTATCAACATGGTTTAATATCCGCCCGATGGCCTGGTCCAGCTTTTCTTCAGTGTTGCAAAGGCTCACACGTACATATTGTGTTCCCGCATTGCCGAAAATGCCACCTGGGGTTATAAATACATTCCGGTTATACAATACTTCATCGCTCAACGCATACCCGTCCCTGTATCCTTCAGGTATGCGCGCCCAAACAAATAATCCTACCTGCTGCCGGTCGTATGTGCATTGCAGCGCATCTAATAACTGAAATACTTTTTCTCTTCTTCTCCGGTAAACTTTATTTACCTGTTCATGCCAGTCGGCGCCTAACGATAATGCTTTTGCCGCCGCCAGTTGCACCGGCAGGAACATGCCGCTGTCCATATTGCTTTTAAAACGCAGCACTTCATCTATCCTTTGTTTTGCGCCGCAAAGCATTCCTATGCGCCAGCCCGCCATGTTGTGCGATTTGCTGAGCGAGTTCAATTCTATTACCACATCTTTTGCATCTTCTACAGAAAGAAGGCTTATTGGTTCATCGTTCAATATGAAACTATATGGATTATCATGCACTATCAGCACATTGTTTTCTTTGGCAAATGCAACAAGCTGTTCAAACATTTCTCTTGTTGCAGACTGGCCTGTGGGCATGTGCGGATAGTTCACGAACATCAGGCTTCCTTTTTCTTTGCCGCCTGAAGAAAGAATGATCTCTTTTAAAGCTTCAAAATCCGGGAACCAGTTGTGTTCTTCTTTCAAACTGTATTCAATGATCTTTCCACCAGCCAACGCAGCTGCGCTGCGATAAGTAGGATAGCCGGGATCAGGCACCAGCACCAGGCTGTTTTGATCGAGATACGTCATGCAAATATGCATGATGCCTTCTTTTGATCCGATCAATGGAAGTATTTCCGACTCTGGATTTAATTCAACTCCATAATATTTTTTATACCAGGCCGACATGGCTTGCCGCAATACAGGTGATCCTTTGTAAGATTGATAACCGTGCAC
>JBAVMD010000868.1:0-3470 GCA_049689695.1 Chitinophagaceae bacterium
TAGATTTCTTACGCTTGTCTGCAACCTGCTCAAAATATCGCTGACGAATGAGGTTACCTCTTTCTTTGTAAGCTTTTGATAAGGTCATCTCCAATTGATACAACAAGCAATTCAGATCAACCGGAACATAATTGGTAACCTGTATCGTTGGAAGATTCTTTCCATCTTTAAACCAGCGGCTGCTGAAATCCCATCCGCTTTCCGCAGCTGATCTTAAGTGGCGATAAACAGCCGCTTTGTTTTGTGTTGATTTTGCAGCCACTTCTTCATCCTGCACAAAAGATTCCTGGCGCGGAATATCGAGGCGATCATAATACCTGCTCAGCGTGCTGCCATCAGGCATTTTCACAACGTGTTTTGTGGCCGCGGTTTTATCTATCCAGTAATTATGTTCGGCCTGCAATGCATCCAGGAATAACGCGTATACAGCGTTACCCTTTTTTTCTGCAAGCAATTCAACCATCAATGCAAAATAAGGAGGCTGTGAGCGGCCGAGATAATAAGTACGATTCCCATTAGGAATGAAACCATACTTGTTGATGAGGTATGCAAAATTATTCACCATGTTCTCTATCATTTCTTCCTGCCCGCTTTCGCGCAGTCCGAGCATGGTGAAATAAGAATCCCAGTAATAAATTTCTCGAAAGCGACCGCCCGGTACAATGTAAGAGTATGGCAAAGCAAGTAAAGATGAACCTTCTATCTGCTTGTCAGGATCGCGCTTAAGTATTTGCCAAAGGCTTTCTATGTGCTGCTTTACCTGTTCATTCTTCGGCACTTCTACATTGCGCTCCTGCGGCAACACGAAATTATTTTCTACAAACAGTTTCAGGCTGAAGCGTACTGCGGGATTATTCTTTATAGCAACATAATCTGCAACGATCTGCTTCGGATCTTTTTTAGGAATGCAGTCAACAAAAGTTTTACCATCAGGGAATATCTTGCTGCGCTGCACATCTTCAAACAAAACGCCATAGATCTTATCTGGTGGAAGAGGTTGTTGTGCTAAGCAGATATTAACGGCTAAGACAAACTGGAGAAAGAAGAAAACACGTTTCATTCGATGATATTTTACTCATCGAATTTAATGCAGTTGGGTTGATTATAGTTTTTTTGTTGTGCTCTTCCCCCTATCAGGAAATTCTGCGACCCCGATAGCTATCGGGATCGCAGAGATTTATCAAAATTTAAAACTCACGCCCACATTCACCAAATAATCAGCAAACGCAGCATCACCATGCGCATATATACCAGTCGCTACTGTTCTTGCTTCATCACCTGTGCTCTGTGTACGGTTTCTTTCAATAGCTACAGGCACTGTTGCAAAAATAGTTGCCTTCTTCATGGTATAATTTACGCCCGGCTCAATGCTTACCACATAGCCCGGCCTTCTGAATCCACCACTGCCGCCAATAAGGTCTTTTGAAGGAATGCCTTCTACCCGCACACCTGCAGATGCTGCAAAACGATTGAACATGACATTGCCACCCATCCTTACCATGAACTGGTCAGGCACGCTCATGGTGCTGGTATTATAAGCAAGCGCAGTAGCTGAAGGTGCGCCGCCTCTTGCAGTTGAAGTGCCATTCTGTTCCCGCGGATTGAAGAGATAATAGAAGTTGCCGTACACACCTATCGTATGCGTAAAATTGAAATAAGTGTTCACTTCTGCAGTAAACCCTGTTCCGCCATCACCCAGTTGAATGGATTGATCAACAGGTCCCAATACTTTCGATCCATCTGCCTTCACAAAAAAATCCTGGTACTGGTAATCGCCGGTTGCCAGCTTCAGGCCCAATCCTAACTGAATGTTTCCTTTCATATTTTTTGCCGGATCAAGCAGCCAGCGATAAGCAACAAGGCGCACATCACCCAGGCCAAATGAACTGGTATTGTGCCTTGCACTTTCACCGGCAGCATTGCCGCCATGTTCGTATAAAGACGAACGCTTGTTTGAAATAACAGGAACATCTATTCCCAACGACCAGCGGCTGTTGAGATTGCGCACCAATGAAAATGTAACCGAGTGCGACCAGTTGATCACTTCCGTGTTGTTCTCCAGTCTTTCTTTCTGTTCTTCCTTAGCTACAAAATGACGGAACGAACGAAAGTAGCGGTAGCTGGTATTGAGCTGCCATCCTTTTGCAGTTGCTGAGTCTAATGACTGGCGGGTGCAGGAAGCGCCTGTGCTGCGAATGGCTACGCAACCCTGTGCGCTTGCTTCTATTGTTACGATGGATAACAGGATGATTATCGCTAAGTATTTTCTCATAAAAAATCTTTTTAAATGTGTTATTTCTGTGCAGTGTTTTGCTTGCGCATTTTCAGGCGCTGAACTATTTGTGTACCTATCATCTTTCCCTGCTCATTTCCTTTATCGATATCGAAACGGTAATGAATACCTCCATATAATCTCGACATGCCAGCTTCGCTGGCCGCTTTCCTGAACGACTCGATCGTTCTGCTTTTTATCCCGAACTCCAGCAGTGATGTATCTGTAAACGATAAATTATCGCCGTATAAGCTAGTCATTACTTCTGCAGCAGCATTGCTGATAACAGAGTGGCCGCTGGGGTAAGAAGGGAAAGGCGGCGTTTGAATATATGGCCGCCACATGGGATCGATGTGTTTGTTGATCACAGATTCAGGGCGGATAACGTTGGTGCGGAATTTTTCATCCCAGCAACCGATGAATCCATCGAAAAGGGCAATAGCTGTTTCAGTGTAAGCACAGACCGTATTGCCAAAGTCTGCGTTTGATTTTTGTGATGCTATGCCTACTATGTTCATCCAATGGCCGGGCGGCGAAAACTTTTTGGTTGCAAACATTACGTGACCGCTTACATTCAGCTTGTATGGATTATCGTCCCAGAAATCCGCAATGTGCTTCTCCTCTTCGGTAAGGCTGTCACCGATCGTTTTCACTTCCATCATTGCATTGTAGAAATCTTTTTTGTTTACCATATCATACTTTGGCGGAAGGGGGCACCTGAACTGTGAGCAACTGTCGAGCACCAGGGTTCTTATCTTCATCCAATGAGGTTCTACCGCCTGCGCATAACCGGGAGGAGTAGGCACCCATCTTCCATCTTCATTGCTAACGCTGAACTTAGGTGCGCTGCGTGTTTGCGCATAGTTATCGCCCTTGCTCCACTTAATAATGTGAGCGGCTACGCTGTCTGCAAATGCCTGCGAGGCTGCCATCATTTCTTCCGGCATGCCCATGCTGTCTACCAGGTGTTTTAATGCATCCACATTATCCTGCATGCTGCCTTCAGGAAAAGTGAAAGCTTCGCCTACTTTGTAAAATGCAAGCAGGCTGGCAAGGGGGAAATCCACGTTAACGGTATCGAATTTGGGAAGCGCCGGCAGGTGTTTGATCTGCCCTGCCAATGAATTGAAACGCTGGTCGCCAACCACCATTGCTTCGTAAGCGGCGATGTTGGCGTACACATAATTGCGTGAAGCGA
>JBAVMD010000869.1:0-7143 GCA_049689695.1 Chitinophagaceae bacterium
CCATTGTACTGATATTTATCGGGGTGAAAATGCTTGTGGAATGGTTCGATATTCATGTGCCGGTCTATATTTCATTGCTGGTGATACTTGTGAGCATTTCGGCCTCCATCGTATATTCGATAAGCGTGGCCGACCGCGATAAAGACACAGGCTCTACGGAGCCTATGAGTTAGCATAGTGAACTATTCCATACAACATATAGCTGAAGTAGTTAAGGGAGAAATACTGCAGTTGCATCACAACGACCGCATTGAGCATTTGCTGCCAGACAGCCGCAAGCTTATCTTTCCCACTACCTCTTTATTTTTTGCACTTAAAGGCCCAAGACGTGACGGCAATGCTTTTATTGCCGACCTGTACGAAAAAGGAGTGCGGAATTTTATAGTGAGCGAAAGGATCGATGTTGCGCCGTATGCTGAAGCCAATATTATTCTTGTACACGATTCCATTATTGCATTACAGCAGTTAGCAGCTCTCCACCGCAGTCAGTTCTCCATACCTGTGATCGGCATTACCGGCAGTAACGGCAAAACCATCGTGAAAGAATGGCTGAACCAACTGCTGGCAGACCGTTATAATATCGTTCGCAGCCCCAAAAGTTATAATTCGCAGATAGGTGTTCCGCTAAGCGTGTGGCAATTGAATGCGCAGCACGAGCTGGGCATATTTGAAGCAGGCATCTCGCAACCTGGTGAAATGCAAAAGCTGCAAGCCATCATTCAGCCAACCATCGGCGTGTTTACCAACATCGGCGAAGCGCATGGCGAAGGATTTACCAGCCACCGGGAAAAAGCGCTGGAAAAAGCAGTGCTTTTCAAAGGAAGCGAATGCATTGTTTATGCTAAAGACGCAACGCTGCCGTTCATCGACATCGATGGTGCAGACAGGGAATTATTCCGGCCGGATGCCGCGATCATTTCATGGAGCCGCAGCCAGAAAGCCAGCCTGCAGGTGGTAGAAGAAACCCGTGGCCGCAATGCTACCGAAATAATGGCTTTATGGCGAGATGAGGAATGGCATATGGACATTCCATTTACAGACCGTGCATCGGTTGACAATGCGCTTACCTGCTGTTGCGTATTACTTCATCTTGGGATATCCCGTGACGTTATAGTGGCAGGAGTACAGCAACTGCATGCAGTATCTATGCGCCTGGAATTGAAAAAAGGATTGAACAATTGTTCGCTCATCAATGACAGCTACAGCGCCGACATCAGCTCCCTGAAGATTGCGCTGGACTTCCTGGCCCAGCAGCAACAGCATGTAAAAAGAACAGTGATACTGTCTGATTTTTTGCAGAGCGGCATGAAGGGAAGCGAAATGTATGAAGCCATTGCACATTCATTGCGCCAATATAGGATAGACCGCTTCATTGGAGTGGGCACGGTCATCAGCGCGCATGAAGAAATCATTGGCAAAGCCGTTGGCAATGCCGCTTTTTTTGCTTCTACCGAAGAGCTGCGCAAATCATTGCCATCCCTTCATTTCAGGGATGAAGTGATACTGCTGAAAGGCGCAAGGCTTTTTGAATTTGAAAAGATCGTTCAACTGCTGGAAGAGAAAGTGCATGGCACCGTGCTGGAGATAGACCTGAATGCATTGGCAGCCAATCTTAAAACTTACCAGCAACTGTTGCATCCCGGCACAAAGCTCATGGCCATGGTAAAAGCATTTGCTTACGGCAGCGGCACTTACGAGATCGCTAATACATTGCAGTTTCATAAAGTAGATTACCTGGGTGTGGCCTATACGGATGAAGGCGTAGAGTTGCGCAAGGCCGGCATAACCATACCCATTATGGTAATGAATGCGGATGAATCTTCTTTTGATAGCCTGGTGCAATACAATCTCGAGCCGGTGGTGTATGATCTTAATTTCCTGCAGCAGCTGCAGGCATACCTGGCCGGCGAAGGCCTCAACAGCTTTCCCGTGCATATTGAAATAGAAACAGGCATGAACCGGCTTGGCTTCATGATAAGCGAAGTAGCTGCATTGGGTGAAAAGCTTGGAGATAACAGCCTTGTGGTAAAATCCGTGTTCAGTCACCTGGCCGCCAGCGAAGAAGCGCAGCACGATGCATTTTCAGAGCAGCAGGTGCAGTTATTTACAACAGCCGCTGAAAGCCTGCAGCAATACTTGCCTTACCCCTTTCTGCGGCACATTGCCAATACTGCGGCCATTCATCGCAAATCTGCCTGGCAGTTCGATATGGTGAGGCTGGGCATTGGCATGTATGGTATCGACAGCTCCTCCGGTGCGCACCTGAACCTGCAGGAAGTTTCAACCCTTAAGTCTACCATCGCCCAGGTAAAACATATCCGCGAAGGCGAAACAGTAAGTTACGGGCGCAGGGGAGTAGCCGATGAGGATAAGGTAATTGCAACGGTAAGGATCGGGTATGCAGATGGTTACCCCCGGAGCCTGAGTAGCGGGGCAGGAAAAATCCGGGTGAATGGCCGGCTGGCTCCCGTGATGGGGATCATTTGCATGGACATGACCATGATAGACATCACCGGCATCCCGGATGTTAAAGAAGGCGATGAAGTAGAGGTGTTTGGAAAAGAACTCTCCGTTCAGCAGGTAGCAGCATGGGCCAATACAATTCCTTACGAAATCCTTACGGGTATCTCGCAGCGTGTTAAAAGGGTGTATTATCAAGACTAAGGCGCAAGGGACAAGGCACCAGATGCAAGGGACAAGGCACAAGAAGCAAGATAAGAGGGTCGATCCTTTTCTTGCTTCTTGTGCCTTGTGCCTTGTCCCTTTATCCCCTTGTCCCTTGGACGTTAGTCCCTATATTTGGAGCTTAAATTATCCGCAGTGAAGGCTCGCACGATCGTTTTGATAATCTTACTGATACTTATAGTAGACCAATCCTTGAAATTCTGGGTAAAGACCCATATGTATTACCAGGAGCAGTTCACCCTTTTAGGCAGTTGGTCGCGCTTATACTTTATTGAAAATGAAGGAATGGCCTGGGGCTGGAAGTTCGGGGGTGAATGGGGAAAGATGATCCTTACCCTTTTCAGGCTGGTGGCCGTAATATTCGGAGTGTTCTATATCCGCACCATCCTGCGTAAAAATTATCACCGTGGTTTCCTGATCTGCGTAGGGCTCATCTTCGCCGGCGCGCTGGGCAACCTGCTCGACAGCATGTTCTACGGATTGATCTTTACGGAAAGCGGTGATGGGTTGCCCCTGGCAAAACTGGTGACGCCGGGTTCAGGCTATGCGGGCTTTCTGCACGGCCGCGTGGTAGATATGTTGTATTTTCCAATGGTAGAGGATGCGACCCTTCCGAAGTGGTTTCCCTTCTGGGGCGGTGAGCGCATAACTTTCTTCTCACATATTTTTAATATCGCAGACGCTTCCATTTCAATAGGCGTTATAGGAATACTGTTGTTTCAGCGTAGATTTTTTAAAAAACATCCCGAGCGGGAAGTTCACCCAACCGTTGAGACCAGCACGCCCGTAAATGATACCGTACAGGTGCTATTCAAAAACACTTAACTGATCCAGTATGAGATTACTCCGTTTGTTGTTTGTGCTTTTAAGCCCTATGTTGTTTTTCGCATGCTCAAAGGAAAAGAGCTTCGAGAAAGGCACAGCAGCTGCCCAATGGGAATTCCAGGAAGGCTCTAACCAATTTAAAGGCAAGGTGGATACCGCTTATGTTGTGGAACTGGGCGGAGGTTTTAAAGGTTTTCAGTTTCAGGGTACGTCTGATGATGGCACCGGGCTGCTAAGCATCGGCATCTCCGGCCTCAATATCACAGCTCCCGGCGTGTACAAAACGCCCAATGTGCAGTTTGACTATGTAAAAAGCACAGGTGTATTATATGAGAACGATCTTACTGCCACAGACCAGTTTGTAGTTGAAATAACCGCGATAGATTCTGCAAGCATAACCGGTATTTTTAGTGGAAAAGTAAAAGATTCAAGTGGCGCCGATAAGACCATCACCAATGGTAAGTTCACAGCTAAGATTGTTATTTCCGGTGGCGGCCAGCCCGGCACCGGCCAGCTTACATTCTGGTCTAAGAGCAGCTGTACTGCCGGCGGGCCTGTGAGTGTTAAGCTGAGCAATAACCAAACAGGCAGCATTACTACATTTACGGCAACTGCCCCCAACTGTGGCGCGGCCGGAACAGCCAGTTTTGACCTTACGGCCGGCACCTACTCGTGGGTAGCGAAATGCGGAGCAACAGATTCTATAACGGGTGTGGTGACCATTGCCGCCAACCAATGCGTAAAAAACGAACTGATCTTTGGCACTCCGCCTGCAAACGGACAGGCTACTTTCTGGGCTAAGAACAGCTGTACTGCGGGTGGCAACATCACGGTGCGTTTAAGCAATGCTCAAACAGGAACTATCAGCAGCTTTATTGCTGCTGCTCCCGCAACTTGTGCAGTTGCAGGCAATGCAAACTTTACTTTGCCCGCGGGTAGCTATACCTGGGTGGCCAAATGCGGTCCTACTGACTCTGTAACCGGTAACCTGAGCGTAACCGCCAGCCAGTGTTCTAAAGTAGAAGTGGTTTTTGCAACCGGAACTGCTGCTCAATACACGCTGGTAAGTTCAGGAGGCAATTGCTCCAACTTCCAGGTAAACGGAACTTATATTACGGCTAAGCCGCTGGGCGATACCAATAATGTTGTTGTGCAGGTGAACGTAACGGCTATCGGATCTTATTCTATCACTACCAATAATGTAAATGGGTATTCATTCTCGGCTACAGGCAACTTTACAGCCATCGGGCCTCAAACCGTTACCCTGAGAGCTGTTGGAACACCAGTAACTGCAGGTACAAATAACTTTACAGTTACTGCCGGTGCATCAACCTGTGGTTTTCCTGTAACGGTGATCAATCCTCCTCCAACCAGCGCTACGCTTAATACCTGGAGCTTTACACAAGGCACAAAGAACTACAGCGGTACCTTCCCCGCAGGCAGTGATTTTGGCGATGATTTCTTAGGCTTTGGAAAAGCTTTGGATATGTATGGGGAGATTCCAAATACCGACACTATTTTAAACCTGTACATACAATTCGCGACGTCCCCAACACAGCCGGTTCCCGGATCATATACCACCAATCCTGACCTGTTCAACCCGAACACAACGGACTTGGTTATGTTTGATACCAATGACGCAATCTTCTATGTGAAAGAATTTCCGCCGGTGCCGCCAACAACGCCAACGCTTACGATCATCCTAACATCGTATGATGCAACAACCAAAATAGCAAAAGGAACTTTTAGCGGAACTGCATGGAATACTGCCGGAACGATCGTTCCGATCACCAATGGTAAATTTGAAGTGGAAGTGATCTTCTAAATCTATTGATCGATATAAAATAAAAAAGAGGCTGTCTCAAAAGAGGCAGCCTTTTTTCACATTATGTAGATAAGTAGTCTGTATGATATTAATGAAGTAGAATGGATTTTGTGGAGCTTAGAGTATGCCAAAGCCCATCTTCAAAACTTATCAGCAGAACCAGGTGTTTTTATTTCCTCCCAGCCTGGAAGATATGATAGAAGCTAATGTTCCGGTGCGGGTAGTGAGCGAGGTGATAGACCGGATCGATATGGATTTGATCATTAAAAAATACAAGGGAGGCGGAACTACCAGTTACCATCCCCGGATGCTCTTAAAGGTGATGGTGTATGCTTATGTAAATAATATTTACAGCAGCCGTAAAATGGAAGAAGCAGTAAAGCGGGATATCCATTTTATGTGGTTGGCCGGGATGCAGCAGCCGGACCACAATACGCTCAACCGGTTCCGCAGCGAACGTTTGCGCAACATATTAAGAGAAGTATTTGCACAGGTAGTGCTGCTGCTGGTAGATGCGGGCCAGGTGAGTTTACAGGAGATCTATACCGATGGTTCGAAAATAGAGAGCTCCGCTAACCGTTATACGTTTGTGTGGGGCAGAGCCATAAAAACAAGCCGGGAGCGAATAAAGCAACAGTTGCGGGAATTGTGGAAGTATACTCAGAAAGTGGCTGCTGCTGAAAACAGAGACGATACACCACCTGACTTTGATAAGATCGACAGCAAAAGTGTAAAAGAGACCATCGATAACATAGATGCATCGCTCAAAGATATAGAGGAAGTGGATGGTAAGGTAAAACAGAAACTGAACTATGCCAGGAGGCACTGGCCACAGAAGCTGAAGCAATACGCAAAGCAGGAAAAGATATTGAAAGGCCGTAATAGTTACAGCAAGACAGATACCGGCGCTACATTCATGCGCATGAAAGAAGATCACATGCTTAACGGCCAGCTCAAGCCGGGGTACAACGTACAGCTTTCCACCAATAACCAGCTTATAGTCAATTACAGTTTACATCACAATCCAACCGACACCAAAACACTTGTTCCTCACCTGGAACAACACAAAAAATTATATGGTTCGCTGCCGAAGGTACAAGTGGCTGATGCAGGTTATGGCAGTGAAGAGAACTATCAATACCTTGACAAACATTATATAGAAGCGTATGTAAAACCCGCAGACTTTGACCGTTCGCAGAAGAGCGGCTACAAACCCAATTACTTTAACAGCGACCAGTTTGAGTATGATGCGGGTAAAGACATTTATCTATGTCCTGCGGGCACGCCTATGAAAAATATTGGTCAGTTTAGAAAAAAGCAACGCGGCTTATTGAAAACCTACACGAAGTATAAAGCCAGTGGCTGCCGCAGTTGCCCGTTGCGGGAAACCTGCCATAAACAAAAAGGCAACCGGGTTATCCTTGTCAATCACCAGTTCCGGCAATTAAAGCAGCAGGCATATGAACGGTTAAAAACTGAAAAAGGAATTTATTACCGCAAGCGACGCCCTGTGGATGTGGAACCAGTGTTTGGCAACATCAAATCCAACAAAAACTTTAAACGGTTTTTACTCAAAGGCATCGATAAAACGGAGATCGAATGGGGACTGCTCTGCCTAGCGCACAATCTGAAGAAAATCGCAGCTTAAAAACGGGAAAGATCCCGCTCTTTAGAATAACTGACCTTGTAATCCTCCACAATGCATCACGCATCAAAAAAACTTCTTTCCTCAAGTAGTCTCCCAAATCTTCCCAAAAACAAAGAGAGGCTATCTCTTTTGAGACAGCCTCTTTTTTTGTACCCCGGAT
>JBAVMD010000870.1:0-2887 GCA_049689695.1 Chitinophagaceae bacterium
GATAAGCTCAGCATCCCGAGTGCATAATCATCAGTCCAGCAACCGCTGGCCGAATAGATCAGGAAAACTTTCCCTGCTGCATTTTTCAGGAACTGCGGCCCTTCATTCACTGCCGGCGGAGCGCCGGACATTTCCCACGCATGTTGCGGCGAAGATATCAGGCTGCGCGAAGTTGCAAGCGTCCAGGGATCTGACATGCGGGCGATATAGATGCGTTGCGTATTATCAGCAGCCGATGCCTGCCCGCTCCATGCAAAATAATTGTTCCCGTTATGTGTAAATACTGTTCCGTCAATTGCAAAAAAATCCGCTGCAGGATCACGTATCTGCCCTTTATCTGCCCAGCTTCCTGTCAAAGGATCGGCATTGGCATTTTCCAGTACGAATGTACGTTGAGTAGCCAGGTCGGTAGAACTGCCCGCAGTGTAATATGCATACCATTTGTTATTGATGTAATGGATCTCGGGAGCCCATACATTTCTTGAATTAGGCCCTGAAGAAGGCGCAGTCCAGATGGTTTGAGAAGAAGCATCGCGCAATGCCGATACTTTTTTTGTTGTCCAGACCGCGATCCTGTTTCCCAACGTATGCGTGTAATAATAAAAACTGTCCTTCTTCACTATCCACGGATCAGGGCCGGAATTCAATAATGGATTGGTAAACGTTGTTACCGGCGGCGCAGGCGGATTGGGCGCCGGGGTATCGCCTTTCTTTTTGCAAGACCCCGGCCCAACCAGCAATACAAATAAAAATATATACAGACGTTTCATTACCATCCTGGATTTTGTTTCAGATTAGGATTGATATCAAGTTCGCTCTGAGGAATAGGCATGAACTTATTACGCGGGATCACAAAATTGTTGAACTCCGGATCACGCGCTTTCAATTCGTTCAGTTTTGTTGCGTCGTCAAAATATCCCCAGCGTGCAAGGTCGTTCCAACGCAGTGATTCACCGGTAAGCTCTGTGATTCTTTCATGCATCAGTTGCTGAAGGAACTGGGCCTGGGTCAGACCCGGCCTTGTAACGGAAAGCTTTGCAAGACCGGCACGCTCACGCACACGGTCCACAAAAGGATAAGCTTCATTGGTACGTGCCAATCCATTCAACGCTTCGGCATACATCAGCAGCACATCGGCAAATCTGATCACACGGAAATTTATCGGGCTGTTGAATACTTCAAATTCATTAATGCGGAAATAATCATCCAGGTATTTGTGGTACCATACCCTCGGCCTGATATTAGCATCATAATTTTTGGAAGTAAAAGTTGAACCGTAAACTATGGTAAAATCAGGTCCCTGCGGATGCGTGGAATCATAGAGCGCTGTAACGGCAAGCCGCGGATCACGCTGACCGGAAAGTGCATTCTCTTTTAAAAATTCATGCACTACCCAACGATGCATGTTTGCATCATTAAAGCCATGGCCGGGAGGGCCAAAGAAAGGTGCACGGCTTGTGCCCACATTTGAAGTAGGTCCATCTTCGCCACTATTCTCTGCGCGCATTTTAAACTGTATCTCAAATACGGATTCGATGTTGTTCTCGGTAGTATGCCGGAAATTGTCTGAATAATTCGACACAAGGCCATACAACGACTGACCGGGACCTGTAATAAGCCAGGCCAGCGCATCGGCTGCCTGCTGATATTCTTTCTGCTGTAAATGAACGCGGCCAAGCATGCCATAAGCAGCGCCTTTTGTTGCTCTTCCTATGTCATCGCCTGTATAAGCGTTTGGCAAAGATGCGGCGGCTTCTGTAAGGTCTTTCTCTATTTGTGCCCACACCTGCTCCTGCGATGCCTGGAACGGTTTGTCTGCGGGCTTTGATGGTTCAAGTATCAACGGAATGTTTCCCCAGATGGTGATGAGATCATAATAATAAAGCGCTCTCAGGAATTTTGCCTCTCCGAGATAACGCGCTTTGAGCGCTTCATCCATGGTAATAGGAGGCACATAGGCCAGCACCTGGTTTGCGCGATAAACGCCGCGCCAGTGGTGCCACCATGTATCGTAATTTACTTCGAAGCTGTATTGAGTGATGTTCAAACCGCCCACGCTGCGCAGCTCGTTCCATGGGCTGGTGGAATATCCATCATCAGAGCGAACGTCCATATAGAAAGGCATCCAACGCGAGCCTGGCGAACCATTGCGGTAAAAATTACCGTACACAGCATTCAATCCCAGCAAAGCATCATTGGCTGTTTTCCAGAAATTCGATTCATCCGGAACATTAGGATTGGGAATATCCAGCTCCATTGTTTTCTTACAGGAAACCATGGCGGTAAATATTCCAAACACGATAAAGTATTTCAAATATTTTTTCATATAAATTCTATTAATTGTAGTAATGATTAGAAGCCAAAATTTAAACCTACTGAAAGTATCCGCAGCGCGGGATACTGTCCGTTGTCCAGGCCACGCTCAAAAATATTTACGCCTGTTATATCAGGATCAAGTCCGGTATATTTTGTAAAGGTCAGCAGGTTCTGTCCGCTCAAAACAATTCTTCCTGATGTAAATCCAACGGGTTGCAGTAAACGCTTTCCTAAAGTGTATCCTATTTCTATGTTCCTGAGCCGCACATAAGTTCCGCTCTCCAGCCACCTGTCTGTTTGCGGCAGTACATTGAACTGTATACCCTGGTCAGGCGCTCCCATGGCTGCACGTGGAAAATCTGTATTGGTGTTTTGCGAAGTCCAGGGATTAGCTCCTTTTCTGAAATTGGTATTCTGATCCATGCGGTCAACCTGGTAACGCGGACGATTGTAAAGCTGGTTGCCGAATACACCATACCATTGCATGCCGAATGTGAAGTTCTTAAACGAGCCGTTGAAAATAAGGCCCATTTCAAAATCTGCCCAGGGACTGCCAACGTAAACCCTGTCC